>NZ_JBIWOE010000037.1:0-85894 GCF_044767585.1 Streptomyces sp. NPDC101225 | reverse complement strand
AGGGCCGGTCCGACTCCGTCGGACCGGCCCTTCCCGTCGCTCACCAACACCAAAACGACTGACGCCGTCATCGTCACAACGAATGTCGCTCAACACCATGGGCGTGCTCACACTGTTCTTCGGCGTGATGTTCGGAACCCAGTCGGCGAACGCCGCCGTGGGGAAGGTCGCCGGGATGATGTCGAAGCAGGTCGCCAAGAAGTTGCCCCAGAAGGCACTCACCCAGGGTGTCATCTACCCGATGGTGAAAAAGGTCGCGGCTTACCTCGGCGTCCAGATGACGAAGCAGTCCTTCGCGAAGGCCGTCTCGAAGGCCATCCCTCTCGTCGGCGCCGTCGTCTCCGGCGGGCTCACCCTTGCGACCTACCTTCCGATGGCCAAGAGGCTCAAGAAGCACCTCTCCAGCCTGCCGCTGGCAGAGCCGTCGCACCGAGTGATGGAGGGGGAAGTCGTGGACGGCGAAGTCGTGGAAGACGACGAGCCTTTCGCCACAGCACACGCCGACCAGCACGGCGCAGACGACGCTGCCATCAAGCTGGAGGAACCCCAGCCTTGACAGCGCGAGCGCACTCCTCAGCCCTCGAAGGGGCGGCTGATGCCGCGAGCGTTCTCGTCATCTCCGGGCGCGATGATCTGTTGGCATGAGAGCTCGCTCGTCATCCCGCCCAACTGATCACCGCGAACCGCGCACACCCGTCGGAGCACCGGACACCCGGGGCGGGGCCAGGGTGACGATCTCCCGGTCGAAGAAATCGCGGAATTCCTCACCGCGCTCATAAAGAGCATCGAATCCGGCGTTCGTCTCCCGGATCAGTGAGCGGTCGGTGTAACGGTTGGCTCCGGCCGCATTTCCATCCTCGTCGTAAACGACCTCGTACATGACTACATCGCCGAGAATCACTACCTCTGGAACCGGGCGAGTCCGCTCGATGTGCGAAATATCGCGAGCGTCGAGGACCTTGATGTCGTCGCCCACATCCACGCGTACGCGCAGGACGAACAACTCCCATTGCACATACGGCGTGATCGGGAATTCCACGACGCGGAGGCGGCGTTGCCTGACGCCCAGTCGCGACGCCTGGCGGAGCTCCTGGGCGTACTCCTCGCGCCTCTCGTCGGCCAGGGACAGGGCCCTCTCCCAGTCGCCGTCGGCGAAGGCCTCCCAGCTCGGGAAGCCGCGCTCCTGGAAGTGCTGGCCTCGCTCGAGCTTGTTGAGGAAGCCGATCCCGCTGGAGTAGACCCGGCCTAAGTCCGCGTGGTAGGCGGGGCGGTCCAGGCGTTCGGAGGTGCCGGCGCGGAAGGAGTCAAACATTTGGGATGTCCGGCTTCGCCGCGATGAGCATGTTCCGGGGGATGACCACGAGGCGCTCGTCCGACCCGATCGAGACCCCGTCGGGGAGGTGCCTGCCAAGAGACTGGGTCAGGTCTCGGCCGATGACAGCGATGTCACCGTTGGTGAGTTCCCAGATGTCCGGGCAGTCAGGAGTGCCGGTTGTGTTTCCGAGCTCCTGGGGAGATTTTCCCAGGCGCTGTTTGAAACCTGTGTCCGGATCTGCTTCCCATGGCCTGGCCATTCCCATCGCCCCCTCGATCGATCGGGATGTCTCACTGTAGCGTGCAACTTACCCGTCTGACCATGTGTTAGAACCCGTCCGAAGGGGTAATGGCGAGGATTGATTCCTCCTTGTCTCGTGTCGCTCGGGGCTGGAATGATAATGATCGGAAAGAAAATCACGGCAATGCCTGACAGGTGACACTTCCCATCTGTGCTGTCGGACAATCGGGTGAACGGAGGGGCGGCTGTGGACCCAGAAGTGACCGTGCTCGCACAGAGCGCGGGGGCCACCTTGGTCACGTTGATGGCGACCGATGCCTGGCACCGCGTGCGTGACGGGATCACACAGCTCTGGCGCCGAACGCAACCCGAGCGTGCCGAGACCGTCGCCGCCGAGTTGGACGCCGGCCGTGAGGACGTGCTGGCTGCCCTGGCGGCGGACGACCAGGAGACCCTGGACGAACTGCGCCTGCAGTGGCAGGGGTTGGTGCGACGGCTGCTCGTCGCTCGGCCCGCCGCCGTCGAGGAACTGCGCGCACTGCTGGACCAACTCGACCCCGATGGCTCGGCCGCACGACAGATCACCCAGCACGCCACCGCGTCCGGTCAGGCCCGGGTCTACCAAGCGGGACGTGACCAGCACATCGCAGAGCGATGACGGGCGGGACGGACGGCCACGCCGAGGACCACGGACGTGTCTACCAGTCGCGGGGCGACCAGCACATCAGCGAACACCACCACTACGGCGGTGACGGGCCGGAGCACGGCGGACCGGACTCGGTGCGGCGCCCGGCGGTCGGCCGGCCCCCCGTCGCGCTCCGCGACCGCAGCGAGGTGATGGAACGCCTGCGGGCGAGCGTCGAGGCGGAGTGCGGCGGCCAGGTCTACGTGCTGTACGGCATGGGCGGCTCGGGCAAGACCGCGGTCGCCTGCGCCCTGTTCCAGGAGGTCACCGGAGCACAGGGCCGGGTGGGCCTGTGGGTCAACGCCTCCGACCGTGCGAGCCTGCGCGCCGGCATGCTCGCCGTCGCCGCCGACCGAGGAGCGGGCGACGGCGAACTGCTCGCCGCACGCAACGGCCTCAGACCCGCCGCCGATCTCGTCTGGACGTATCTCGACCGTTCCGCCGAACCCTGGTTACTGGTCCTGGACAACACCGACGAGCCCGAGATCCTGCGGGACGGCAACTGGCTGCGCACCAGCCCGCGCGGCACCGTCCTGGTGACCACACGGCGCGCGGCGGCCCGGTGGTGGCCGGGCGCCGAGCTGCAGTACATCGGCGTACTGCCCCGCGAGGACGCCGCGCTCGTGCTGCGCGATCTCGCCCCGCACAGCGGTACGACGGAGCAGGCGGCGCGGGTCGCGGACCGGCTCGGGCGGCTGCCCCTCGCCCTCACTCTGGCGGGCGGCTTCCTCTCCCACCAGGTCATCGACCCCTGGACGATGGACGCCTACAGGGGCCAGCTCGACGGAGACGAACGGGTCCGGCTGATCGACCGGGGAGCCGACGCACTGTCCGAAGCGGACCCCCGGCATCTGGTCGGCCTGACCTGGCAGCTGACCCTCGACGCGTTCGAGGCGCGCGGACTGCCCGAAGCGGCGGCCCTGCTCAGACTGCTCGCCCGGTTCGCCGCCGAGCCGCTGCCGCTGACTCTGCTCAACCACGCCGGCATCGGCGCTGTACTGCCTCGTGCCCGGACCGAGACAGCCCTCAGAGCCCTCCTCGACCAGTCCCTGTCCGAACTGGTCGACGCCGCCGGCACGCGCTGCGTACAGAGTCACGGGATCCTGCTCGACAGCGTCTCGGCAGCCACCCCCGCGGACCTGGTGCCCGCCCTCGACACGACAGCCGTCCGGCTGCTCGACGCGGCCGTGCCCGGCGTACCCGACGCGGGTCCGCACGATTCGCGGCTGCGCCTGCTGGTACCTCACGCGCTGGCCCTGCTGCGGCACATCGGCGGGCCGTCCGCCGTCGACGCCCTGGCCGTCGCGACGCGGCTGTCGGTCGCCCTGCACCGGACCGGTGACTACCTCTCCGCCTGGGAGACCGCCCGAAGCGCGGCGGACCTGGCAGAGCCACTCCTCGGCGCGGAGCACCGTACCGTCCTCGCCGCCCGTTCCAGGGCAGGGCGAGCACTGTTCCGGCTGGGCAGGTACGCCGAAGCCGAAGCGGCGCTTCGCGCGGTCCGGGACACCCAGGAGCGCCTGTTCGGCGCCGACGACCCCGACACCACGGACAGCGGCTACGGCCTCCAGCTCGTACTGGCGAACCTCGGCAGACGCGAGGAATCCGTCGCCCTGCTCCGGGAAAGCGTCGCCGGGCGGCGCTCGGCGCTGGGCCCCACGCATCCGCTGACCCTTCGGGCCCGCGCCAGCCTGCTGGAGACGCTTCCCGCCGCCGAAGTGGTCACCGAGGAAGGCGGCACGCTGCTCGCGCTGCCGTCGGAATGCGACCGGTCCCTCGGCCCCGACCACACCGTGACACTGGGCGCCCGACACAACCACGCGTGGGCGCTGTACCTCCTGGGCCGCTTCGACGAGGCCGACCGGGAGATCCGGCGGGTCGCCGAGACGTATGTGCGGCGCTTCGGGCCCGAGTACCCGATCGTGCTCGCCGCCCGGCAACTCCTCTCCCGGACCCGAGCCGCGCTCGGACAGGTGGACGAGGGGATCGCGCTGATGAGCGACGTCGTCGAACGGCGGGAACGCGGCCTGGGCCCCGAACACCCCTTCACGGTCGCGAGCCGGCGACTGCTGGACGCCTACCGGTCGGGGCGATGGCGGCCGTAGAGCTTACGGCGGGACGGGAGCGGTCCGCACGGACGGTGCGTGAGGGTATACGGCACGGGGTCGATGGGGGTACGGATGTAGGGTGCAATGCGCAGGCCGTATGGGTGACGTTCAGTACGAGGGGGACGAAAAGTGCAGACGCCGTCAACCCGTCTACCTTGACCCGGCCAACGCCGTGAGCGTCCTTCCCGTCCGGTCACCGCATCGCCGGTTCCGTCCTCGCCACCGGCCAGGACAGCCGGCCCGCCGCACCGGCCATCCGTACCCCTGAGCCCCGCCCCACCGCCCGAGCCGGCCTCGGGCCTCGGCGGCGGACCCCGCACGACACCGAGCACGAACAGCAGCACCGAACACCGTCAGGGAGAGCGAGACCCGCAATGGCGCAGCAGCCCCTCCTCCGCGATGTCATCGACATCAAGGAGTCCATCTCCACCTCGGACTTCGTGCTGTCCCTCGCCGAGGCGACGACACCCGAGGGCGCCGAGCACGCGCTCAAGGACTACGTGGTCACCGAGCGGCTGCTGGAGAACTTCGACGAGGCGCTGAAGCTCATCAAGTCCTCGCTCGACGGGCACCGCTCCAAGGCCGCCTACCTGCACGGCTCGTTCGGTTCCGGTAAGTCGCACTTCATGGCCGTGCTGTACGCGCTGCTCAGCGGCGACCCGGCCGCCCGCGCCCGTACCGAGTTCGACCCGGTGCTGACCAAGCACGAGTGGCTGACGACGGACGGCAAGAAGTTCCTGCTCGTGCCGTACCACATGCTCGGCGCGAAGGCCCTCGAACAGCGCGTGCTCGGCGGATACGTCACGCATGTCAAGAAGCTGCGCCCGGACGCCCCGACCCCGCAGGTGTACCGGACCGACTCCCTTTTCGCCGACATCCGCGCCATGCGCGCCAACATGGGCGACGAGGCCGTCATCCGCGGACTGGGAACCAGCGACGTGGACGACGGCGAAGAGGACGAGTGGGGCGAGGGCTTCGCCTGGACCCCGCAGCTCCTGGACACCGCGCTCGCCGCCGAGGAGAACCACGAGGCCGGCACGCCGCTCGACCTCCGCAACCCTTCCACCCCGGCCGAGCTGCGCGCCAAGCTCGTCAACGACGCCAGCACCAACCTCCTGCCCGGCTTCGCCAAGAACGCCGTCGAGGACGAGCACGGCTTCATCTCGCTCGACGCCGGTCTGTCCGTCATCGCCGAGCACGCCAAGTCGCTCGGTTACGACGGCCTGATCCTGTTCATGGACGAGCTGATCCTCTGGCTCGCCACCCTCATCCACGACCAGAAGTTCGTGGCCCGCGAGGCCAGCAAGATCACGAACTTCGTGGAGGGCGGCGACGCCCGCCGCGCTATTCCCGTCGTGTCGTTCATCGCCCGCCAGCGCGACCTGCGCGAACTCGTCGGTGAGGAAGTCTCCGGTGCCGCGGAGTCGTCCATCCAGGACACCCTGAACCTCGCCTCCGGCCGCTTCGACAAGATCACTCTGGAGGACCGCAACCTCCCGCAGATCGCCCACGCCCGCCTCCTCAAGCCCAAGGACGCCGAGGCGGAACGGCTCGTCGACGCGGCCTTCGAGCAGACCAAGCGGGTCGGCACCCAGGTCTGGGACACCCTCCTCGGCTCGGAGAAGGGCACGACCGGCGCGGACGCGGAGTCCTTCCGGCTGACGTACCCGTTCTCGCCGGCCTTCATGGACACCCTCGTCCACATCTCGTCCGCGCTGCAGCGCTCCCGTACCGGTCTGAAGCTGATGGGCCAGCTCCTCGCCGATCACCGCAACGAGATCCGACTCGGGCAGCTCATCCCGGTCGGTGACCTCTACCCGGTGATCGCCGAGGGCGGCGACAAGCCGTTCACCGACAGCCTGAAGGTCGTCTTCGAGGCCGCCGACAAGCTGTACAAGACCAAGCTGCGGCCGTACCTGCTCAGTTCGTACGACATCACCGAGGACGACGTCGAGCAGTACGTCAACCGGCCCGAGGCCATCACCGACCCGCAGCGCGCCAACCGCTGCCGCATGTTCGTCGGCGACAACCAGCTCGTGTGCACCCTGCTGCTGTCCGCCCTCGCACCCAGCGTGCCCGCCTTGGCCGAGCTGACCATCCGGCGGCTCGGCGCGCTCAACCACGGCTCGGTCCTCGCGCCCATTCCGGGCGCCGAGGTCGGCATCATCAAGAACAAGGTCGCGGAGTGGGCGGCCCGGTTCCCTGAGATCAAGGAGACCGGTACCGACGCCAACCCGGGCGTACGGCTCGAACTCTCCGGCGTCGACGTGGACTCCGTCATCGCCAACGCCCAGGTCAACGACAACCCCGGCAACCGGGCCGCGCTCGCCCGCCGCCTGCTGTCCGAGGAACTGGGCGTTGAACACGGCCAGTTGAGCGACCAGCTCAGCTTCACCTGGCGCGGCACCGCCCGCACCGCCGAGATCGTCTTCGGCAACGTAGCCGACGAGGACGAACTGCCCGACCACGACCTCATGCCGCAGGAAGACGGCCACTGGCGTATCGCCATAGACCTCCCCTTCGACGAGGGGGAGTGGGGTCCCGTCGAGGACGTCAACCGGATCCGGCGGCTGCGTGAGCGCCAGCAGGGCGAGCGGTCCCGTACCGTCGCCTGGCTGCCCGCCCACCTGTCCGCGCAGCGCTTCGCCGACTTCCGGCGCCTCGTCGTCATCGACAAGGCCCTGGCCGACGAGCACCGCTTCGACACCCAGTACGCCGGCCACCTCAACGCAGACAACCGCAGCCGCGCCAAGGGTCTCCTCGAAACCCAGCGCGAGGCCCTGCTCAAGCAGGTCAAGGGCGCCTTCAAGCAGGCCTACGGTCTCGCCCAGAAGCAGGCCGCCGACGTCGTACCCGATTTCGACGACCACCTCGTCGCGCTGCCCGACGTGGACAGCCTCACCCTGTCCTTCGGGCAGAGCCTGCACGACGGCATCCGCCATGTCGCGGGCAAGCTGCTCGCCCACCAGTACCCGGCGCACCCCGACCTCGACCCCGAGGCCACCGGTATCGCCGTCAAGCCGATCGACACGAAGAAGGTCTTCACTCATGTCCGGGCCGCTGCCGAAGCCCGGGACGGGCGGGTGGAGGTCCCGGCCGCCGACCGCAAACTCATGCAGCGGATCGCCGGGCCCCTGCGGCTTGGGCAGCAGAAGGAGGCGTACTTCGAGCTGTCCCGCTACTGGGCCGACCACTTCCGCCAGCTCGCCAGCGCCCAGGGCGTCACCGGGGACCTGTCCCTGATCACCCTGACCGACTGGACGGACAGGCCCGACCCGCGCGGCCTGCCCGACTTCCTCGCCCGGCTCGTCGTCGCCGCCTTCGCCGAGATGGACGACCGGGTGTGGGTGCGCGGCGGCACCGTACTCGACCCCGCGCCCGAACTGTCCGCGATCAGGGACCACGACGCGCTGCGCAGCCAGCCGCTGCCCGCCGAAACCGACTGGGACACGGCACGCCAACGCTTCGAGACGATCTTCGGGCAGAAGGCGCCCGCCCTGCGGCGCGGCCGGATGGTCAACCAGTTCGCCCGCCAGATCATCGAGGCCGCCCGCACCCACCGGGACCACGCGGCCGATCTCGTGCACCAGTTGGAGGCCCACGCCTCCTTCCTCGGCCTCGACCAGACCGCCGACACCGGACGACTCGCCCTCGCCCGCCGCTCCCTGCAACTGCTGGACGCCCTCACGGCGGAGGCCGGCAAGGGCGCGGCCGGCGCGAAGAAGACCGTGGAGGCCCTCGCCTCCTTCGACCTGGGCGAGACCAGCGCCGACCGGTACGGGACCTCCATCAAGCAGGCCCGCGGCGTCGCGGAGGCCGTCGCCTCCGCGCCCTGGAGCACCCTGGAACTCGCCGCCGGACTCGGCCCCGAGGGCGCGGCTCTACTCGACTCGCTGCGCAACGTCGCCCGCGACGACCAGCGCACCGCGGACCTGCGCGACGCTCTGACCCGTACCCAGCGCGAGGTCGTCGCCCTGATCAAGCGCACCCAGGCCGCCGCCACCCCGCCGCCCCCTCCCGCTGCGCCCCAGCCAACGGCCGACGACCTGTCCCTCAACACGCCGACCAGCGACCCGCGCATCCCCTACACCTCCCAGGGGACACCCGCACCGGCTCCCGCAGGCAGCGGCACCGCGCGGACGTCCGGCGGCCGCCGGACGACCGTGGCGCGGGCTGCCTCCGACCTCCAGGCGGAACTGTCCGAGCTGGCCGCCCGCCACCCGGACGCGACCATCGAGATCACCTGGAAGGTCGTCGAATGACGGACACCGTCGCTGCCGCCCCCGGCGCCGTCCGGCTGAACACCGCGACCGTCACCCAGCACCTGTCCTCGCAGTCCTCCCTCGCCGCCTTCCTGACCGGAGACGGCGGGGGCCGGCGCCGGGTTGTGCTCCTTCGGTCCGCGCCCCAGTGGGACGGTCCCGCCGAACCCACCTGGGGTGAGGGCCGGACGGCAGGCGTCGCAGTGGCGCCCTCGCCGCTCGCCGTCCATGAACTCGTCCTCGACCACCTGGCGGGCCGCCGCCCCGGCCCCGCCGTCCTGGTCGTCCTCACGGACCGCGAGCAGAACGAACTCGACCCGGCGATCATCGCCCGCGTCCACAAACAGCGCATCGACACGGTCGACAGCTGGGACGTCGTGCGGGAGGCGTTCGGCGCGCGGCAGATCGACCCGCGTCTCAAGGACGTCAACTGGGCCGCCGAAGCCCTGCTCGACGCCACCCCGCCCGGTGGCTGGCAGCCGGTGCCCGGTGGCTGGCTGTCCCGGCAGTACGCCCTCACCGCGCTCGCCCAGCGCCGCCTGCGCCTCGGCCGCTACGACACCGAGGGCGGCGCACGGCGTCCTGGCGACGACCGGCTCGACGCGCAGACTCTGCTGCACTGGTCGACCCGGCCCGGCGCCCCCGAGCGCCTGCTGGGTCTGCGCGGCCCCGAGCGCGCCGGACTGGCCGACTTCCTCGGAGAGGAAGACCAGGCGGGCCTCGCCGGACGTGCCCTGCTCGCTCTCGTCGGCGCCGAGCGCGGCGCGGACGCCGCCGCCTTCGGCCTCGTGTGCGCGGCGCTGTGGCAGCACGCCGAGCCCGCCCCCGAGACGTACCAGGCCCGAGGCCGTGCCGAGCGCTACTTCGGCGATCAGCCCCCGGCGGTGGGCGAACAGCTCGACTCCCTGATCACCGTCTTCGGCCGGTCCGCCGAGGAATACCTGGTCACGCTGCTGTCATCCGGACACCGCAACGGCGGGAGCGACGCCGAGCAGGCCCGTGAGGCACGCCGCACCACCGGAACCGTGCTCGAGCGGGCGCCTGTGCTGGCCCGTCAGTTCGGCGCGGAGGCGGCCGTCGCGGCGAGCCCCGTCCTGCGCGGTGGACTCGACGCCCGGTTCACCTCTGTCGGGCAGGCCCTCGCGACGGGCGACACGGCAGCGGTGGCGAAGGCCGTACTGCGCCTGGCAGACCACCGGCTCGCCGGGGATCCGGAGGAGTTCGCCCGTGTCGAGCGTGCGCGAATGGGGCAGCGTCTAGCCCGCTGGCTGGCCACCGATCCGGTCACCGACACCCGCACCGTCGCCGATGCCATACAGCGGCACATCGCCGAGACCGGCTGGGCCGACCTCGCCCTGGAGCACATCGAGGCCGGCGGCGACCCCGACCCTGTGCTCAAGGCCGCCTATGACACCTTGGGCAGTCGCGTCAGGGCCCGGCGGCGGCAGATCGACGCGTCGTTCGCGCGCTCGCTTGGCGGCTGGACCGAGGACGGTACCCGGCCCGGCAGCATGCTCACCGTCGAGACCTTCCTCGACCGGGTGGTCGGACCTGTCGTCCGGCGAGGGGAGGAGCGGCGGGTGCTGCTGCTCGTTCTCGACGGCGTGAGCGCGGCCATAGCGAACGAACTGGGCGAGGAACTACGCCGTTCCTGGGCGGAGTTCGACCCGCTGGCCGGGGACACCCCGCGTAGGCGGGCGATGGCCGCCGCCCTGCCCACCGTGACGGCCGTGTCCCGGACCTCGCTCTTCGCGGGCACCCTGATGAAAGGCACCCAGGCCGACGAGAAGCGGCTCTTTCCCGCGCTGAAGCTGTGGAGCGGGGCCCCGGCCGCCGTCTTCCACAAGGACGACCTGCGCGCCGAGACCGCGGGCGACACCTTCGGCCCGGCGCTCACGGAAGCGCTGACCGACGGCAGGACGCACGTCGCCGTCGTCCTCAACGCCATCGACGACCGCCTCGCCAAGGAACAGAAGCTAGGCGACGGAGCCTGGCGGGTCGACGACGTACCCGGACTGCGCGAACTGCTCCGGGTGGCGGCGGCCCAGGGCATGGCCGTCATTGTCACCAGCGACCACGGCCATGTCATCGACCGGCACGGCAGAAAGGCCGACGCTGCCACCGAGCCTTCGTCCGCGCGCCACCGCCTCCCCGGCCGCGGTCCGCTCGGCGAACGGGAGATCGCCCTCTCCGGGCCTCGCGTGGTGTGGCCCGAGCCTGGCGCGTCCATCGTGGCCCTCTGGGACGCCGACTCCCGCTACACCGCACTGAAGGCCGGCTACCACGGCGGGGCCTCACTCGCCGAGTTCACCATTCCGGTGCTCGCTTTCCTCCCGTTCGGGGCGGAACCGCCCAAGGACTGGCGGGAGTTGGGAGACCAGCGGCCGAGCTGGTGGGCTTCAGAGGAGGCTGGGAGGCCGGTCCGGGACGAGGGCGCGGCTCAGGTGGCCGGCACGGCAGCGAAGAGGGCCACCGCGAAGCCCCGGAAGAAGCAACCCGTCCCCGTGACGCTACCGGACGCGCTCTTCGACGTGGCGCTGACGGAGGGCGGAGACGAGTCCCTTCTCACCCCGACCGTCGTCTCGCGGACCGAGGCACTCGTCACGGCTCTGCTCGAGTCGGAGACGTACCAGGCACAGCTCGATGGTCTGGCCCGCAAGCCGCAGCAGGAACAGATCAAGAAGGCTCTCACCGCCTTGCTGGAAGCAGGCGGCACCCTGCCGGTGACCGCGCTCGCCCAGCGCGCGGGCATGCCCACCACCCGAGCCGACGGATTCGCCGCAATCGTGCGGCAGCTCCTCAACTACGACGGCGTACAGGTGTTGGAGACGCTGCCTGACGGGCGCACGCTACGGCTCCATGAGGCCTTGCTGCGAGAGCAGTTCGGCCTCCGGGCGGCCTGACGGCGTTCGGTTGACTCTGCCGCCACACCGCCTCAGGTCACGAATGCCCGTAGCAGCTTCGCGAACGTCGTCAATTCGTCGAGCATGTCGTGTGGAAGCGGCTTCTCGTCGAAGTGGGCGATTCGGTTGCGGATGTCCTTCACTCGCTTCAGCCGGCCGATGAACTGTTCCCTGGGCATATTGGGCCACTTCAGGGCTTCCCAGTTGGCGTCGGCGGCCTCGGCCAACGACGTCTTAGTCTGGTCCCCGTCCAGGAGCCTCAGGTAGTCGCCGAACATGAGGTCGGAGACCTGGCCGGTCCGGTGCTCGGGCTTCTTGTTCGTCTGGACGGCCTTGATGGTCTCCTTATCCAGGGCCGCGCCCAGGCAGCGGCGCAGCAGGGACTCGATCTCCCCGACGATGAAAAAGGGCCGTGCCGCGCCCTCGAAGCGGTCCGTGACGTCCGAGGCACTGACGATGCCAGAGAGGCAGCCGTCGTCGCCCCGGACCAGGAGGTAGCCGTGTTCGCGGATGACGGGCAGGGCGGAGAAGAACTCCTGGCGGGTGTCGGCGACCGGAAGGGAGTCCTTCTCCATCGCGTTGTCCAGCGTGGGCTGCTTGCCCGCCTCGTACATCTTGGCGACGGACCCCCAGGTGACCACCCCATGGATCTGCGCCATGCCGGTGGTCACCGGGACCTGCGCGACGTTCTTCGTACGCATCAGGAACGTGGTCTGCGCCAGTGGTGTGCCGGGACCCACGGACACCAGGCCACGCCTCGCCGACGGAATGTCCCCGAGTAGAAGACGCTGCGGAAGGGCGGCCGAGGGCAGCGCCTCCTCCGTCTCGTCCTCCTCCGCGTCGGCGGGGGCGGCCTGTGCGGGAACGGACGCGAGCGGCACCACGTCGACGTTGCTACGCAGACCGCAGACGGCGAAGTCGGGCAGAGTGGTCAGCCCGGCGTCCGTGAGGGCCTGCGAGATGCGGTGCACCGTCCGGTGATCGCGGACCCTGACCCGGAACAGGTCGAGGATGTCCTGTACGGGCACGGTCTTGCCCTTGAGCCTGGCGAGATCCGACCCGCTCGGTGCGGTCGTCATCGAGCGTCGCCCTCCGTAAGGTCCCGGAGCATCGTCCTCTTGCCCATGGCAGCGTGCACGAGATCCTGCAACTGCTTGGAACGGTCGTTGTAGAACCGCTCGTAGTCGTTGTCGCGGAGAGCGTCCGGGTCGATGAGGTGAGTGGCGAGTACATCGTCGAACCACTCGGGGCGCATGTCGGAAGCGGCGACCATCGTGGACACGTAGGACGCCGGCGCCCCGGTCATGTCCATCGCCGCACGGTAGGACAGCGGGGTCTTGTTCACGATGGAGTTCGTGGGCAGACCCTGGCTGTTGCCCCGACGGAACCAGGTCTTGGGGAAGATCTGCCGGACGTCCACGCTGTACTCGTCGAGTCTGCCGGGGCTGAGCGGGCTGCCCGTGTAGTGCCAGTCCACCGCGCCCTGCTTGATCAGCAGGGCGTAGATGCCCTTGTACGCGGCGCTGTTGCGCGTGGTGAGGCTGTCGAGGCGATCGGCGAAGAAGAACGCGTCCGTGACGGTGTCGGGCGCCCGGTCGTCCTGCGCGATCCAGGGCACGAGCTGCTCGACGTCACGGGTGAAGCGGGTCTCTGTGGAGCCGCCGTACATCTCGCCGAGGACGCCGCACCAGTACCACTGCTCGGTCTTCTCCTCCGCGCCCAGGCTGTCCAACGCCGTGTCCAGGATGGCGCGGACGGCTGCGAGCGGGACGAGTTGGGTCTTGTACGGCAGGTCGCTCGGGCGGACGATGCACTGCCGCTCCAGGAAGTCGCCCACCCAGGCGAAGGCGTCGGCGAGTTTCGGCGCCAGCCGGACGAAGTCCGCCAACGGGAGGTCCAGCAGGTCCCGGCGCTTGCACGAGACCGTCGCCCCGGTGCCCGCCCGCTTCCGTTCCCAGGTACGCACCAGGGCGATGGCCTGGAGGAAGTCGATACTGCTCAGTCCGTTCTCGATGCCGCTGTCCAGACGGCCGAAGACCGGGTACTTGCTCGCCAACCCATGCTTGATCTCCCGCCACACTTCAGGGAGTTGGTAGTAGTCGCCGGTCTCTTCCACGTGCTCACGGTCCCCGGCGTAGGTCGCGGTCAGCAGTTCGAAGACGTTCAGGGGCACACCGCCCGTGTTGACCCGCTCGAACACCGCGCACACGGCGTCCATGGAGGTGGAGGCAGCCAACCGGATCATCGGCACTTGAAAGGCACGGACCTGCTGGAGAACCGACTCGTCGAACTGGCCCCAGAGGTCCCAGTTACGGTCTTCGTCCGCCTTGATGTAGGACTTCTTCCACTGGTTCACACGCTGTGCGTCGAAGATGAGATGCAGAGGGAAGAGACCGGCCGCGCATTCGTCCTCCGCGGTGCTCAGGTCCAGCACCACCGTGCGGTTGAAGTCGGCGCGGAGCACCTTGTCCGCCGGGACGGACAGGATGGCCTCGTCACGGTCCGCTGATGGGCCAACGGCCTTTGCGATGTCGACGTAGTACCAACGCTCGATGGGCTTGCCGCGGGCATCCGCCGTCTCCACCGGGGCATCCAGCCACAGGGCCTGAAAGAGGGAGGTGAGACGCTGCTGTCCGTCCAGCAGGAGGAGGTCCGCGGCCGGGTCTCCGTCCGGGCGTGCTCCGGTAAGCCTTCGGGAGCGGAATCGGGTGGCGCCACCGGTCTGCAGTGTCATCACCACGCCGAGCGGATAGTCCAGCGTGACCGTCGCGATGATCGCACGGATCCGGTCGTCGTCCCACTTCCAGTTCCGCTGGAAGTCGGGCAACTGTAAGGAGCCCGACGCCACGTCCGCGAGTACGTCCTTCAGCTTCACATTGTCCAGTGCCGCCACTTTCGTCCCACTCCCCACCCTGGCATATGTACGGAGAGTGATTTCATCAGCGTCTTCAGGTGACCGTCAACCGATTCAACCAAGCAGGCGGCTCTCGGCTGTGCGGCGGGTTGGCCAGCGGCCGCCTCGGTCCCCGTACGGCGGTACCCGTAGAAATGGAAGACTGGTTCCTGTGAGCACCGCCGGATCCCATCGCCCTGCACAGGTGAGCGCCGCCCGCCGCCGTACCGTCATCGACGCGCTGCGGCGCGGTGCCGTGCCCGACAGCGGACTTGACCTGCTGGCCACCGGACTCGACACGTTCGAAGCGGCCCTGGACGCGGAACTGGACGCCGTGGCGTCGGGCGGCTCGGTGTTCAAGGCCGTCCGGGGCGAGTACGGGTCCGGCAAGACCTTCTTCACCCGCTGGCTGGGGGAGCGGGCCAAGCGCCGCAACTTCGCCGTCGCCGAGATCCAGATCTCCGAGAACGAGACTCCACTGCACCGGCTGGAAACGGTCTACCGGCGACTCACCGAACGGCTCGCCACCTCCAGCTTTCCGCCCAGCGCCCTGCGGCCGGTGGTCGACGCCTGGTTCTACGCCTTGGAGGAGGACGCCCTCGCGGCCGGTGCGAGCGAGTACGAGCTTCGGGGCGAGGTGGAAAGACTGCTCGTCGCGCGGCTTGCCGAGGTCTCCCGGCACGCCCCGGCCTTCGCCACAGCTCTGCGCGGCTACCGTGCTGCCCTTGCGGACGGCGACGAGGCGACAGCCGCGGCTGTCCTCGCGTGGCTAGGTGGTCAGCCCCACGTCGCGGCCTCCGCTCGCCGAAGCGTGGGGGTACGCGGTGACCTCGACCATTTCGGTGCTCTGGGATTCCTGCAAGGGCTCCTCACTGTGCTGCGCGACTCCGGGCACACCGGGCTGTTCGTCGTCCTCGACGAGGTCGAGACCCTGCAGCGGGTGCGCTCGGACGCCCGCGACAAGGCACTCAACGCGCTACGGCAACTCATCGACGAAGTGCACTCCGGCCGATTCCCCGGTCTCTACCTGGTCATCACAGGTACTCCGGCCTTCTACGACGGTCAGCAAGGCGTACAGCGCCTGGCCCCGCTGGCTCAGCGCCTGGCCACCGACTTCACCACCGAGCCGCGCTTCGACAACCCCCGAGCGGTGCAGATCAGGCTGCCCGGTTTCGACCAGGAGTCGCTGGCCGGACTCGGCGTCACCATCCGCGACTTGTACGCCGATGCCGCAGAGACGTCAGAGCGTGTGCGGAAGGTCGTCGACGACGCGTATGTCGCGGACCTCGCGCTGGCCGTCGGTGGAGCGCTGGGCGGCAAGGTGGGGGTAGCTCCCCGGCTCTTCCTGAAGAAGCTCGTCGGGGATGTGCTCGACCGCGTCGACCAGTTCGACGACTTCGACCCCCGGCGGCACTACCGGCTCACCGTCGTCGGCAGCGAACTCACCGACGTCGAACGCAACTTGGCCGCAACCGTCTCCGGACACTCTGCGTCGGCCGACGACATCGACCTGGAGCTGTGATGGCGGGCGCGCACCTGCCGGCGGGCAAAGACCCGAGTGACGAGGGCGCCGACGTACTCGACCTGCTCGACCCGGTCGTCCTGCACCACATCGTGAACACCCTCGGGTGGCCCGATCTGCGACCGCTGCAGAGAGCGTCGATCACCCCGCTCATGCTGGGACAGGACGCCGTACTGCTGGCTCCGACAGCAGGGGGCAAGACTGAGGCAGCCTGCTTCCCCCTGCTGTCAGCGATGACCGAGCAGAACTGGACCGGCACGTCCGTGCTGTACCTGTGCCCGCTCAAGGCGCTCCTCAACAACCTGGTCGGCCGCGTCGATGCGTACGCCCAGTGGCTGGGGCGGCGGGCCGCGCTCTGGCACGGCGACACCAAAGAATCGCAACGGCAGCGCATCCGGAGCGAGGCACCGGACATCCTGCTGACCACGCCCGAATCCCTCGAAGCGATGCTGATCGGGGTCAAGACCGACCATGCCCGCCTGTTGGGAAGAGTACGGGCTGTCGTCGTTGACGAAGTGCACGCCTTCGCAGGAGACGACCGGGGATGGCACCTGCTCGCCGTGCTCGAACGGCTGGAGCGAGTCACCGGACGGCGCATCCAGCGCGTCGGACTCTCGGCGACCGTCGGCAATCCCACCGAGTTGCTGCACTGGCTGCAAGGCGCAGGTGCCGACAGCCGTACTGGTCATGTAGTCGCCCCGGGAGTGCACCTGCCAGCCACCGATCACGGAGAACGGGACATCCAGGCAGTTGCCGAACCGTCTCGCAGGCCGGCAGGCGAATTGGAGCTCGACTACGTCGGCTCCCTGGACAACGCGGCCAAACTCATCGCCGCGCTGCACAGGGGAGAGAAGCGGCTCGTCTTCTGCGATTCGCGCCGCCAGGTCGAGGAGTTGGGTGCCGCGCTACGTGCGCGGGAGGTGACCGTCTTTCTCTCCCACGCCTCGCTCTCCGTCGACGAGCGCACCCGTTCTGAGCAGGCATTCGCCGAGGCACGCGACTGCGTCATCGTCTCCACGTCCACCCTCGAACTCGGCATCGACGTCGGTGACCTCGACCGCGTCATCCAGATCGACTCGCCGGCCACCGTCGCCTCATTCCTACAACGTATCGGCCGCACCGGGCGCCGGTCCGGCACGGTGCGCAACTGCCTGTTCCTGACCACCCGCAAAGAGACGCTGCTCCAAGCCGCAGGATTGCTACTGATGTGGTCACGCGGCTGGGTGGAACCCGTCGTTCCCCCGCCCGAACCACGCCACCTGGTGGCCCAGCAACTGCTCGCCGTCACTCTCCAACAGCACAAACTCGGCGACCAACTGTGGGACCGGCAATGGAACGGCCTTGCCCCCTTCGACAAGTCGGCAGCCCCCATTCTGCGCTTCCTCACGGAGGAGGGTTTCCTCGACAGCGACGGCGGCATGCTGTTCGTCGGCCCCGAGGCAGAACACCGCTTCGGCAAGCGGCACTTCATCGAACTGACTGCATCCTTCACCGCACCACCGCAGTTCACCGTCCTGTCCGGACGCGCAGAGATCGGCCGTACCGACCCGAGCGTGCTTACGGAGGAACGCCCCGGCCCCAGGCGGCTACTGCTCGGTGGACGCAGTTGGCAGGTCACGTACATCGACTGGTTGCGCAAACGCGTCTTTGTCGAGCCCGCCGATGGCGGCGGCATCGCCAAGTGGATGAATGGTGGCGTTGTCGGACTGTCGTACGCCCTGACGCGTGCCATGCGTGAAGTACTGCTGGGCGCGGATCCACCGGTCGCCCTCACCCGGCGTGCGGAAACGTGCTTGGCGGAACAACGCGAGATGGACGCACCCGACACTGTGCACCCAGGCGGCACAATTGTGACGCGCGTTGGCAAGGACGTGCGCTGGTGGACGTGGGCTGGTTATCGCGCCAATGCCACGCTGGCGGCCACCCTGCAGTCGGCCACCGATCCGCTGCAGCGACCTACCGACAGTTGGCTGCGCCTGCGTGAAGACCTCTTGCTGTCCGGCTGGCGCGCGGCCCGTGAGAACATCGGCGAGAACCTGGTCCTGCCCGATGTAGACCAACGCGCCGTGCGAGGCTTGAAGTTCTCCGCCGCACTCCCGGAACGTCTCGCCGTCGCGACGGTAGCGGCACGCCTGGCCGACCTCGAGGGCGCCCGCGCGGTGCTGGGTGAAGCCGTGCGCTTTCAGTCTGTCAGCTGAATCGAATCGAAGGGTTGACGCGCCGGTCGCGCAACCGCGTCAGGGGTCTGGTGGGTACGGCATGTCCTGGATGGGGCGCGGCATTACGCCGTCGCTCTGCGCTGCGGTTGTTTCGCTGACACGGAGCATGCCTCGCCTGCCGTCATGAGCCGACCTGAGCCCGTGACGGGGATGTGAGAGCGGCTTCGGCTGGTTGAGGTTAGGGGGTGTCAGGGGCGGTGGGCGGGGGGTCGGCTACGAAGGTCCCCAGTCCGACCTCGCCCCGCGTCCAGCCCTCTTCCCGTACGTGCCGCATGGCTTTAGCCGCAGTCGCGTTCACCACGCCGAACTCCTGGGCGATCTCCAGAGTGGAGGGCACGCGGGTGCCCGGCGGATACGTGCCGGCCTGGATGCGCCGGATGATCTCCGCTGCGATCTGCCGCCATAGCGGACGCGTGCGATCAAGCTCCATGACTGCAGCGTGGGTGACCACGGCAATCTGTGCATCCGTGGTTATCTACGGTTATCCACGGTATCTTGAGCTACAGACGTGGAACGGCCCCGACGGGAAGCGGGCTACTTCCTCACCGAGGCCTGAGACGACTGAGTAGGAGTGGACTCATGCGCAACCTGTTAGCCGCAATCCCGAGCTTCTTCCCGCCCCCTCGCCGAATGGGCCGCGTCGCCGAGACGGCACCGTTCCGCGCTGTCGCTCCACCCATCCCGGTTCCTGGAGGCACCCCTGCTCATCGGACACGGCCCTACCGGACGGGCGCCTTTGTTGTCGACGATCTGCCACTCGTTTGGGCACACGTTGCCGTGTGCCTTTTGGAGGTCGCCGCATGAGCATGAGTCGTCTGCGCAGCGTGGGCGTCGATCCCCTCACCGGCAAGGTGGCGTTCGTCGTCGCTCAGCCCGGGGGATTCTTCGAGGGACTGGCTGACGCCCGTACCCTCGAGGCCGCCACCGCCCTGGTGGCGGTCGTCGGCGCCGTGCTGGAGGGCGGCAAGTCCTCGGACGCCGAACTCGCCGCCCTCGTACCGACGTTGCACGCGGCGCTGGAGGAGTGCGTTGACATCATGGCGGCGGATCGGGAGTGACTGCGTCACGGCAATTCGCACGTAGTGCAGCGTTGCCAGAGGGCGCTGGCGGCGCTTGGGTCGGCCAGCTCGCCCCACATTGCTTGCGTGATCCAGCGCCTACACGCTCGGCGAACGCTGGCGTTCGTCAGTCATCAGCGCGACGCACCTTGCATCTGTCCGTCGGTGACACCGCTGTGGCTCTGGCCCACCTTGCCGTCAGCCACTTGCGGCGAGACCCCCTGCTTCCTGCTGCAGCTACGAACTGGGCTACTCCATCAAGTGCTCGCCACTTCCGTGGCTGCGCAACGGTGACCGCCTGCGCGGATCGCCTCGACCCCGCTCCGCACGCGAACGTAGTCCGTCCGGAGAGCCGCATGGAAGCACGCCCGCGGTTGGTAAGGGTCACGTGTCCCGCACCTGTGATGGCCTCCCGAACGCCTGGCAATCACCAGATCGGGTGCCGAATTCCACCCGGGTGATTCGAACTACGCATCACGGCAGCCAAAGCCAGTCCTGACAGGCCACGCCTCGAAAGGTCGAACTTTCGATCGACGCTTCGTCCGTGACGTGCCGCTGATCAGCAACGTTGTACAGGCGCCTGTCCCAGTCGTCGTCAGCGGAGGAGCCCTTATGCGCCCAGTTCTCAACGTCATCGGCGTTCACCTGTTGTTCGAGCGGGCGGGCAAGGTACTTCTGGGCCTGCGATCGTCCACCTCGGCCTACGCCGCGGACACCTGGCACCTGCCGGCGGGGCATCTTGAGGACGAGTCGGCCACCGCGTGTGCCGTGCGCGAGGCCCGGGAGGAGCTCGGTGTGACCGTGCACGAACAGGACTTGCGCCTCGTGCATGTCGTGCACCTTCGCGACGCCGAGGACCACAGGGCTCGTATTCAGATGTTGTTCCGCGTACTGGACTACGAAGGGACTCCCGTGATCTGCGAAGCCGACCGGTGCGCCGATCTGCGGTGGTGGCCCTATGGTGCGCTGCCTGCGCCGCTGGTGGACTACACGGCCGTCGCGCTGACCGGGATCGCGGCCGGGCGCACGTACACGGAGATGGGGTGGCCGGCATGACGGGCAGCAAGGCCCTGCCGGAGACACTGCGGACGTGGGCGGCATCCGTGGTGGGGCCGGTCACGGCAGTCAGGGATGCGGCATGGCCGCGAGTTGCCTCGCGGGTGTGGGAGCTTACCTGCGACGGCGGTGACCGGTTCTTCCTGAAGGTCGCGTCGACGCCGAAATTCTTCACCTACGAGAGCCGGGCCTACCGGTCGGCCGTCTCCTCTCTTGGTGCGGGGCATGCTCCGCGCTTGCTGGGCACGTTGCCGGAGCAGCTCGCATTGCTGCTGACCGCAGCGCCGGGCACCTCGGTGCCCGCACTGGAACTCTCCGACGGGGAGCGGCGGTTGGTGCACCACCACGCCGGTGCTCTGCTGCGACGGCTGCACGGGGGTGGTCATTTGGATGCCGAGGCGCGAGCCGAGGTCGTCTCCCAGGTCATCCGGCTGACCGAGCAGGCGGACAAGCACCTGGACCGCGCCGGGGATCTCCTCACCGGCCGGGACCGCGCCATCGTCGAGCACGCCGTCCAACAGCTCCCGGACATGCGGCTGCTGCCGGCCGCCTACGCGCACGGCGACTTCCAGGAACGCAACTGGCTCTGGTCTCACGGAAGCCTCGCACTGGTCGACTTCGAACGGGCGCGGCATACCTGGGCGGTGTGGGACATGGTGCGGTTGGCCTGCGGACCGTGGGGGGACCGCCCGGATTTTCAGGAGGCGTTCCTCGACGGCTACGGCCGCGACCTCACCGACATCGAGCGATACGCGCTCGGCTGCCTGGCCGCGTTCGACGCGGTCAGCGCCGTCACGTGGGGGACGGACAACGACCCGCCCGTCGCCGAGCGCGGCCGGCACACACTCGATCGACTGGCCAAGGGGGAAGGACTCGTATGAGGATCCGCGCACAACGCACTCGGGCGAACGGAACTTCCGCGAAAGAGACCGCGGGCGCCCAGGAGGTCTCGGAGTCGGAGCGGCTGCTGTTCGGCGGGCCGCTCCGCTACGACATGGGGTGGAACCAACACCACGGCTCCTTCCTGGAGTTGGACCTACGCGCCATGGTCGCGCGGATGCCCCGGCTGATCGGCGCGACGATCCGGATGGCCCACCGCGCCGACCCCGGCGCGCTACGTCAGGTCGCCGCGGCGGAGATCGGCGGCGGCATCGCCCGCGCGGTGAGCCTGGTCGCGGTCAACCGGGTGCTCGTGCAGCTGCTGGCCCACGGCGAGACCGTCGAACGCCTGACGGCCGCGGCCCCCGCCCTGATCGCCGTGGCCGTCACCGCCGTCCTCGGCGCCGTGCTGAAGTCCATCTCCACCGCCGGCACCGGCCGGTTGGAGCCGAAGGTGTTCCGCGTGGCGAGTGAGGAGTACCTGGAGCGAGTTGCGCGGGTGGAGTTGGCCGCGGTGGAGGACGAGGAGTTCCACAAGCTGCTCGACTCCGCGCAGTGGGGTGCGGAATCCGCCCGACGCATGATCAAGTTCTGTGCGTCCGTGATCACCGCGGCCATTGCACTGATCGCCGCGGCCGGCGTGCTCACCGTCCTGCACCCGGCTCTGCTGCCGCTGCTCGCGGTGATGACGCTGCCCAGCGCGTGGAGCGCGCTGACCATCGCACGCCGCCGCTACATCTCCTTCCACACCTGGGTCCAACACGCCCGCGCCGGCCAGCTGCTGGGCCGGCTGCTCATCGACACCCAGGCCGCGCCCGAGGTACGCGTCCACAACATCGGACCGTTCCTGCTCCGGCACTTCCACACCATGGCGGAGACGGCGGAGCAGGAGCAGACCCGCCTCGCCTCCCTGGCTGCCCGCACCGGCCTGATCGCCTCCGCCTGGACGGGGCTCGCGATCGTGGCCACCTACGGCGTACTCGGCCTGCTGCTGTGGACCGGCACCATGGACCTGGCCGTCGCCGGTACCGCCGTCATCGCCATCCGCACCGGCTCCGCCAACCTCGAAGCCCTCGTCGTCCAGCTCAACTACCTCTACGAGGAAAGCCTGTTCGTCGCCGACCTCGACCGCCTGTGCCAGGAGGCCGACCGCCGCCTCATCCCCGACACCGGCCGCCCACTGCCCGAGCAGGTCGGCGCCATCCGCTTCGAAAACGTCACCTTCACCTACCCCGGCACCACCGACACCCGCCCCGTCCTCGACGGCGTCACCGTCACCATCCCCACCGGGAAGATCATCGCCCTCGTCGGCAACAACGGCAGCGGCAAGAGCACCCTGGCCAAACTCCTCTGCGGGCTCTACGCCCCAGACACCGGCCGCATCCTCTGGGACGACGTCGACGCCACCGACGCCGAGCGCGCCGACCTCTTCGACCGCGTCGCCGTCGTCGCCCAGGACTTCTACCGCTGGCCCTTCACCGCCCGCATCAACGTCGCCATCGGCCGCGCCGACGCCCCACACGACGACCAACTCCTGCACACCGCCGCCGAATACGCCGGCGCCGACGAAACCATCGCCAGCCTGCCCCGCGGCTGGGACACCCTGCTGGCCCGCGGCTACCGAGGCGGCCACCAGATCTCCGGCGGACAATGGCAGCGCCTCGGCATCGCCCGCGCCCGCCACCGCGAAGGACAGATCTTCGTCGTCGACGAACCCACCAGCGCCCTGGACGCCGAAGCCGAACAACGCGTCTTCGACCAGATCCGCAACCTCGCCGCCGAAGGCCAGACGATCATTCTGATCACCCACCGCCTCCACAGCGTCCGCCACGCCGACGACATCTACGTCCTCGACCACGGCCGCATCGCCGAACACGGAACCTTCGACCACCTCATGCGCACCGACAGCGACGGCCCCGGCCTCTTCCGCCGCATGTATCTGGTGCAGTCCGAGCAGTACCGCCTCGACGACCACAACCTCCCCCGGCAGAACGGAGCTCCCACGAAAAACCACGCAACCGAACCGACCGGGGAACGCTGAACCCGACTCTGCGCAATGCCACGGCGGGCCTCAGCAGTTCCCTTGCGCAGGCCCGCCCAATGCTGCGCAGGCAACGTATGGGCGTCCGATTGCGCAGAGCCCTGGCCGGCCGCGTAGTCATTGCGCATCGCCCGCCCAAGAATGAGCAATGACCACCCACGTGCTCACGGTCCAGATGGGCACCGACGGCGCGGGCCCCTTGGTGGGGGTGGGCGACCACGAACCCGACCACGCCTGATAGGCGGGCTGCAGCGCAGCCCCACCCGAACGCCGCGTACCTCCCGCCCGCCCGGTGCACAGCTCCTTGCGCAGCGCCGTGGTCGGGACTTTGGTCGGGCTCATGGTCGGGGCCGTGGCCGGAACTTCGCCGATTGCGCAGGTGTCCTACGAAGCTGCGGGGCGGTGCGCAGCGTCGTGGTCGGGGCTGCGGTTGGGCTCATGGTCGGGGTTGTGGTCGGCCGCCACTGGCTGCGCAGTTGTCCTCTGAAGTCGTGGGCGATGCGCAGCGGCCGTTCGGGCGGCCCGTCTACCTAGCCAGGAGCTGGTTCCAGACGACTCTGCTGTCGGGGTTGTGGATGGGACGCCACACGGCTGCCGATGGGCCATGGCTGCGCAGCTCAGCAAGGGGCGCGGCCACCACGAGGACGTCGCGCAGGAAGACGGTCAGCGCCAGGTCGGCCGTGATCCCGTGTAGAGCGCGCATCCGGGTGTTCACACCGGCGGGCCCGGTTCCGTCCAGGACGAACAGCAGGCGGGGGAAGCGCGGGTAGTGCTTGCGCCATTCCTCCCGCACAGGTTGTTGCCCGATGGTCGGCCTGCGGTGCCCCGGTGGGGTGGGGACGTAGTGGTAGAGGCGGGCGTAGGAGAGGAGCTTGGTGGCCAGGCGTTCGGGGCCCATGGTGGCCCGGTCGACCTCGACGAAGGCCCGCGTCATCGCCCCGTCCCCGTCTGCGGGCCCATGCCGGTAGTACAGCAGCGCGTCAGGGATGACGGACTCACCACCGCCGACGGGGTGGTAAACCTCGGGCAGCCAGTCCAGTGGTCGGCACAACTCGCCCCGGCGGCGCGCGTCCTCCAGGAACAGCAGCCCGGTCTCCGTCACGGTCAGCTGGTGTCCGACCCGCAGCCGCGCGGCCGTGGGGTCGGACACCGTCTTCGGCGGCCGCCGACCACGCAACTCCGGCCACTCGGAAGCGACTTGCACGCCGTAGGAGGTGGGAAACCACACGCGCAGTCGTCCGGCCCGGGGCAGGGTGATGCGGTCGATCAACCCCTCCACGCGCAGTTTGGCCAGCCGCCGCCGGGTCTGCTCGCTGCGCACTCCGGGGGCGATCACCCGGTGCATCTGCTCGGTGGTGGCCATCCGGTACTGCGTCAGCACCGCGAGCGCCAACCGGTCACCACCGCCAGTATCCACATCGGTCATCGTCGGGGCCGCCTCTCGTGAACGGCGGCGTCGGCCCATCCGGCGCCGCGCAGTGCGTCCACCGCAGCAGCCGGCCCCGACCAGACCATCGACCACGACAACCCGACCACGGTCACGATGCGACAACACCGCCCCGGACCACGCCCACAACTCCGCCCACAGCGGCTCGAGCACCGACGCTCCGACCGTGGTATAGCCGCAGGTCACCACAAGTGCTCCGGCGTGGTCGCCGACCCGACACCTCCCTCTGCACACCCCCACGCTCCCCCCAAGACAAGAAGAAGGGCAGGGGGCGGCGGGGAGATCCACGGCGCCGCTTGCGCGTTCGGTCATGACGCCGAGGGCCGTCAGTTCCTTGATCAGGCCGAAGTAGTCGCCGCGTCGGCAGGGCCGCTGCCGTCCGCACTGTCCTCCAGCAGCTTGCGCAGTTCGGCGGCCAGGGACTCCGTGGACCAGGTGCGGATGACCACGGACGGCTCCATGGGGACCTGTGTGCTGCGCAGTTCTCCACGGCCGCGGCGGCCCGGCGGATGTCCTCCTTGATCTCCGCCACGTGGATCTGGGATGCGTCCTGGACGGCCTGCCGTATCGCGGCGTGGTGGAGTAGGTGGCCTTGAGGTGCCCATGGAGGTCGGCGGCCGATATCGACGTGCCGTTGCAGTAGCGCCCGGCCACGTGCCAACTCTGGAACGGATTCCGCTGAAGCATCTGCTGGAACACGGGGCCGACCCGCAGACCGCTGCTCAGCTTGGCGACCTCGGCGAGCTGCGACCACAGCTCGGGCAGGTGGCCGTGTTCGTACTCCTTCGAAGGCTGCGGTTTCTCCTTCGCCCCTGGAGCCGGTTGCTGCGGCGGCCGCTTGAGCGCCGGGTTGAACGGTTCGGTCTTCGCGCTGAGTTGGGAGTGGAACGGGAGTGGTCTGCCAGGTTTCCACCCGCCTCCAGAGGGCGCCGCCGTTCGGGGGAGGCACTGATCGAGGTCGCCCACCGGCATCCGAATCGCTCGTGGTGCACGCCACAGTTGTGTGTGCGGGAGACCCGTAGGGTCGTGGGCATGACCGACGATCAGCAGCACGAGCAGGCCGTGGCGGGCGCCTGGGCGAGGATCGAGGCGTGGCTGAGGCAACACGCTCCACGCTCCTACCGGATGCTCCCTCCACCCGTCCCTGAGGCCGACATCCGTGAGATCGAGCAGGAACTCGACCTCACCATGCCACCGGGCCTCAAGGCCTTCTACCGCCTTCGCAACGGCACCGGTCACCCTGCGGACTTCGGCTGGACACCCGAACCCGAGACCGGGCTTCCCCCGCAAGGACAGGAAACAGCCTGGCTGTTGCCGAGGAAGTATGGGATTCCTCCGGTGCAGCAATTGCCGTACTGGGATGAAGGCCCTCAGACGATCGGCCGGCCGGACGACCCCATGGTGCGTTATCTGGCCTTCGCCGCGACCGACCGCAGCGGTCTCTACGGGCTGTTCACGGACTGCACTCCAGGGCCCGGTTACGGACGGATCGGAACCTTCGAAGAGGCCGGCATCCCCAAGCTGGGCGTGTGGCCGTCGTTCACCGACTACCTCATCGAAGTCGCCGATGCCCTGTACGAGAACCGCGGGGTGGAGTACGCGGACGGACACCAGGACAAGAAGGTGCCCGGTCTCGTCGATCAGGCCCTGGTGTGGGACGGTCCGGCACATCCGAGGGACCCGGAATGGACACGCCTCGCATAGACCTGTGGCCGGAACACCGCACCGTGTTCCGGCCACAGGCTTGGTCAGTCACGGGTCAGGTCAGCCGATCTTCTTCCACGCGCAGACGGTGTCGGCGTTCTTGCAGTGCTCGAAGCCGGGATCGCTGATGAAGAACCCGTCCTTGTCGAGCAGCCGCATCTGGGGAACGAACTTGATGCCGAGGTCACGGAAGGCGCCGGTGTTCTGATCCGTGGGAACCGAGGCGCGACCACACTTTTCGTTCCACTTCGGGCCGGTGTAGCCGTCGCGGTTGTCTGCGAGCAGTCCCCACGTGCCGCCGGTCATGGGTTTGGTGTAGAGCTGTGCGCACTCCTTCCCGGAGGCGACCTGGTTCGGACCCTTCGGCATGCCGCCGCTCTGGTACGTACTCGCGGGCGCGTACTCGTCGCACGATCCGTCGGGCGTGGCAGGGTTGGGTTTGTAACCGCTGGTCCCCGTGGGGCAGACGATGCCGCGGCTGTCGTCGTTGGTCCAGTCCCCGCCGTCCGGATCGGCGTCGTTGCCGGGGCCGAGGTAGGTGACGAGGGAGTCCCATTTCCGGCTGCCGGGGTGGGAGGGGAGCTTTTCCTGCGTCAGCCAGTAGTAGGCGCCGGCCGCCGGGTACAGGTTGGTGTCGACCGTCCAGGTGGGCTTGAAGTACGGGAAGACGCAGCCGGTCTTGATGTTGCCCCCGGCGATGTCGTCACAGCGCGGCGCGAGCTCCCGGACGCGGACGTCGCCACTGGTGCCGAGGCTCGTCTCGGCGTGGGCGTCGCCGGCGTCGACGGAACCGAGGAGGCTCCAGCCGAGGTCGAACTGTTCCTTTCCGGTGCCGTTCCAGATCGTCTGCGTCTTCGCGGTCATGGCGTACTGGGTGCCGACCTGGCCGACTGCCCAGTGCGGCGTGGTGTTGAGGCCGTCATCGCCGGCCCACTGAACCTGCGAGCTCGTGCAGTCCTTGCAGTTGTCACCCGCCTGCCAGGTGAGGTGAACGCCCTCGGTCGCAGCGTCGATCTGCGTCGGAACCACGGTGAGCTGCTGGTCGAACTCGGCCCGGTCGGTGCCGGTATCCGACTTCTTGTTGTACAGCTTGAGCTGCTGGGACAGCGCGAACGTAGCGGTGCCGAACCTCGGCAGGTCATCGGCGTCGACGAAGATCAGGGTCGCGTAGCCGACGTTCTTCAGACACGCCTCGCCCCGGTTCATGTAGTCCTTGCCGTCCGGTTTCGCGGCGCACCACGAGACGAGATCGGCACCCCGAAGAGCTTGCCTCATCGCTCCCTTGGCGACCGCCGCGTCTTGGGGAGTCGGCGCGTCACGACTGATCTCGATGCACACCTTCCGTCCCTTGGCGTCCGGGGCGGAACACTTGCGGCCGGTGCCATCGCCGCGCAGGCCGGTGACCGGGCCGGGATCGGTACGCGTGAATTCGATCGGAGTCTGCGCAAGCGAGTCGATGCCGGACGTGGCCTGCGGTGCCGGGAAGGTGACGTAGGGCTTCTCGGCCGGTGCGTTGATCTTGAAGGTGGAGTACGGGGACCAGTCGCTCTCGTACACCTTGCTGGTGGAGTCGTACCCGGAGGAGCGGATCGCGTAGGTGACGCCGTTCTTGAGCTTGCCGGCCGGAACCGTGACGGAGGCCGGTTTGCCCGCGGTCACTTCGCCGGAGACGAGGACGCCCCACTGGTTCTCGTCGGTGAGCTTGACGACCGTGGCGGTGGCCTTGCCGCTGGAATCGGTGGTGTGGACTTCGAAGGTGGCGGTGGTCTTGTGGCCACTGGGAGCAGTGACCGTGTTGCGTAACGTCGGAGTGGTGGTGTTGGTCTGCCACACGTTGTTGGTCTTCGTGAACGGCGGGCCGACTTCAGGTCCGTTGGGAGTGTCCGGCTCGGCGGCCGCGACCGCGCGTGCGCCCGGGCCGTGGACGTGTGGTGGGCTGTCGGAGTCGGCCGCGTAGCCGGTGCCGGTGGCGCCGGATCCGATGACGATCGCGAGGATCGCGCCGAGGGTCAAGCGCCGTCTTCTCTTGGTGGGGGGTATCAATCTGTGACCTCTCTATGAGAACAACAGTGCGACCCCACCAGGTACTTGCAGCGCGAGCCATGGCCGACATCACGGTTTGAGCGAGGAAGGAAAGAGATGAGCCACCGGGACATCCCGCCCGCCCCGAGCCGAAGGCCGCCGTCGTGGACAGAAAGCCCGTCCCCTTCGACGGCCGCCGACCGCGCAACTCCGGCCGCTCGGCGGCGATCTGCACACCGTAGGAGGTGGGAAGCCGCACGCGCAGTCGGTCGGCCCGGGGCAGGGTGATGCGGTGGATCAGCCCTTCCGTGCGCAGTTCGACCAGCCACCGCCGGGTCTGCTCGCTGTGCACGCCCGGGGCGATCACCCGGTGCATCTGCTCGGTCGTGGTCGTCCGGTACTGCGTCATCACCGTCAGCGCCAACCGGTCACCACCGCCGGTATCCACGTCGGTCATCGTCCGAGCCGCCTCTCGTGAACGGCGGCGCCGGCCTGTCCGGCGCCGCGCAGTGCGTCCACCCCAGCAGCCGGCCCCGACCAGACCATCGACCACGACAACCCCACCACGGTCACGATGCGACAACACCGCCGCCGACCATGCCCATATCCCCGCCCACAGCGGCTCGCGCACCGACGCACCGACTGCGGTATATCCGCAGGTCATCACAGGCGCTCCGGCGTGGTCTGCAGCCCGACATCCCCCTCTGCACACCCCTACGCTCGCCCCCAAGACAAGAAGAAGGGCAGGGGACGGCGGGCGAACGGGCGGGCGCGTGCAGCCGGGGGATCGGGCGGCCGTTGCTCATGCTGCGCGTCGGCGGCCGCCTCCGCGCCCGTGCCGGTGCTGGCCGGCCCGGTGTCCATCGCCAGCGGCAGGTCTGCGGCCTTACCGGCAATGCCCCGTGGGACGGCCGGTTCCGCAGTTGGCCACCCGATCGGGGACCGAACTGTTGCCGTCTCGAGCACCGCTCAGCCGGATGATCACGCTTGCTTCCGATGGCGGGTGAGCTGATGGAGCGTGGTCCAGGCTTGGGGATTGGTTCCGTCTCCGAAGGTGTAATGGACGGCGTGTTCGGCCGGGTGGCCGAGTTTGGTGGGGGTGAGACCGAGGGGTGGGTGTTCGGCTCGGGTGCGGCCGATGCTCTCGATCTCGTCGTGGCCGACGGTGAGCGCGACGGGGATGGGTGGGGCTTCGACGTGTGGCGGCACGGTGAGGTCGCGGCGGGCGGCGCGGAGTGAGGTGAGCAGGGTGGTGAGGCCGTGCTCGGCGGCGAGGACCGCGGCGAGGGGTTCGATCGAGTCCAGGGGTGGGGTCTCGTCCTCGGCGTAGCCGAGGGCGAGCGTGATGTCCTCCTCGACGCCGGCCGGGGTGCGCAGGATGCGGAGGGTGGCGAGGGCGGGGCGGTCGGGGTGGCCGATGGCGATGAGCAAGGTGGGCTGTGGTGCGCGGGAGCGGGCGAGGTCGGTCAACTGGCGGGTGGACCAGGGGAGGTTGACCGGTTCGGCGGTGCTCCAGCCGGTGGGTGGGCCGTCGGTGAGGTGGTGGTAGGCGGTTTCCAGGGCGCGGCCGAGGACGAGGTCGGCGTCGGCGGGGTGGCGGGTGCGCAGGGCGAGCAGGAGTTGGCGTTCCCCTGTGTCCGTGACGGTTTTGAACGCCTCGGCTGCCCGGGCGGTGCCGTTCTCGCCGCGTACGGGGGTGAAGGTGCCGTCTTTCCAGTGGAGTACGGCGCCGGACAGGCCGTCGTAGTAGCCGTGTTCGGGGTGTTGGACGACCCAGCGGTTGGGCAGGCCGCGCAGGGCGGTCCGGGTGGGCAGGGTCAGGCGGGTGGCGGGGGGCGTGACGATCTGCAGGGCGCGGTCGGCGGCGGTCGCGGTGCGTAGGGCGTCGGAGAGCCAGTTGGTCAGGGGGACCAGGGGGCGGTCCTGGATGACCACGGCCGTGGTCGTGGTCAGGACGTCGACGGCGGGTGTGGCGGTGGCGGGGACCGGTACGGCGGAGATGTCGGTGGTGAGGGGGACGACGTCGGTGGTGGCGGCCTCGGGGGGCCAGACCGTGCCGCCCAGGACGGTGGCCAGTCGTCCGGCGAAGGAGCCCGCGAGGCGTCCGGCCTCGGCGACGGCGGTGGAGGCGCGGGCCTCGGTCCACCACACGGGCCCGTCGGCCACGGCACAGTCCAGCAGGCGGGCGGTCTCGCCGGGGACCTGGACGAGGATCGGTGCCTCTACGGAGACCAGGGGGCGGCCGTCGGGGGAGCAGAGTTGTACGACGGCGCCGTCGGCCGTCGTGTTCACCGACAGGTCGGGGCCGCCGGCGTAGAGGCCTGCCAGCAGGGTGTTCAGGTCCGGCATCTCGGGGGTGAGGGCGATGACGTCCTTGGTCACTCTCGGTGGGCCTCTTCTGCGCTCAGGGCGGTCTGGATGAGCTGGTGGGGGCGTCCGCGGCGGACCAATGTGCCGCGGCCGGGGGGTTGTTGGGAGGCATACAGGCCGGGGAAGAGCTGTCCCTCGGTGCGGTCGCCGGTCATGACCAGGGCCGTCGTGCCGGTCTCACGCAGGGTGGTCAGCAGGGGTTCGTACAGGGCGCGGGAGGCGCCGGCGGTGCGACGGGCGAGGACGAAGTGCAGGCCGATGTCCTGGGCCGAGGAGAGGTAGGGCAGGAAGGGCGCCAGCGGTTGCTGGCCGGCGGTGGTGAGGATGTCGTAGTCGTCGATGAGGATGACGATCCGCGGTCCGCCGAAGGCGGGTTCGGTGGTGATCGGGGTGTCCGGGTCGGCGGTCTCCGGCAGGCGTTTCTCCAGTTCGGCGGCGATGCCGGTGGCGAGTGCGTTCGCCAGCTTGGCGTTGTGCGCGTAGCCGCCGCGATACGGCTCGGGAACCACTCCGCGCAGGCCGCGGCGCGGGTCGAAGACGCCGAAGACGAGCTCCTTGTCCGAGTGACGCTCGACGAGCTGCGTGGTGATCAGCTTGAGCAGGTTGGTCTTGCCGCACTCGTTGTCGCCGAGGACCAGCAGGTGCTGGTCGGTGCCGAACAGGTCGAGAAGGACCGGGGCGAGGGCGTCCTGGTCGACGCCGAGGGGGATTCGTTCGGGTTCGGCGGCGGGGGAGGGCAGCTTCGCGGCTGAGAGGCGGGTGGGCAGGACCCGTACGGGCGGGGCGAGTTCGCCGTGCCAGGAGGCACGGATCGTGCGGGCGGTGCGCTCCAGGGCCGTGCCCAGGTCGCCGGCGTCCGGGTGGCTGTCGATGCGGGGCAGCGCGACCTGCGCGAACAGGTTGCCGTCGGTCAACACCCGGCCGGGGGTGTCGGGAGAGAGGGTCTCCGACAGCTTGCGGTCGATGGAGGAGTCGGCCGGGTCGTTGAGCCGCAGTTCGACGCGGGTGCCGAACATCGACTGGGTGGCGATGCGGACGTCGTTCCAGCGCAGCATGCCCGCCACGACATGGATGCCGTAGCCGCCACCGCGCTTCAGCAGGTCGGCGACGGCGTCGTCGAGGTCGGCGAACTCGTCGCGCAGGGCGCCGAATCCGTCGATGAGCAGCACGACGTCGGTGGCACCCAGATGCGGCAGCCGCCCGCCTGCTCGGAGGTGGCGCAGCTGGTCGACGGAGTCGATGCCCAGCTCGCGGAAGAGTTCCTCGCGCTCGGACAGCATGGTGCGCACCTCGGCGATGGTGCGGGCGGCCCGTTCGTGGTCGGCGCGTCCCGCGATGCCGCCGACGTGCGGCAGCCCGGCGAGGGCGGACAGGCCGCCGCCGGCCAGGTCGAGGCCGTAGACGGCGACGTCGTCCGGGGTCTGCGTGAGGGCCAGCGCGAGGGTGAGCGTGCGCAGCAGGGTGGTCTTGCCGGACTGGGGTCCGCCGATCACCGCGACGTGTCCGCCGGCGACCGTCAGGTCCAGCAGCCACGGCTGCTGCCACTGCCGGGCCGGGTCGTCCAGCACACCGAGCGGGACCCGCAGCACGCCGCCGCTGTGGGTGAGGCGCAGGCCGTCCGTCCCGGCCTGCAGCGGCCCGGCGGCCGTGTCCAGGGTGACGGCGTCCGGCAGCGGAGGCAGCCAGATGCGTCGTACCGGCGGGGCTGCCGTGGCGAGTTGGTCGACCATGACGGACAGCACGGTGGGTCCGGTCTCGCGTCGGGTGGCGGCGGGTTCTTCCGCAGCCTCCGACTCCTCCTGCTCCGTGTTGTACGTCGGGTCGGGCCAGGCCAACCGGGTGTCTGCCGCCTGCTCGAGCACGGCCGGGCCACGGTAGGCGCCGGAGACGTAACCGGCCTTGAAGCGCTCGTACGTGGAGGTGTCGACCTTCAGGTAGCCGAAGCCGGGCAGCGGCGGCAGGTGGAAGGCGTCGGTCGTGTCGAGGACCGTGCGGGACTCGTCGGCGGAGAAGGTGCGCAGACCCAGCCGGTACGACAGGTAGGTGTCCAGGCCCTTGAGCTTGCCGCCCTCGATGCGCTGGCTGGAGAGCAGCAGGTGGACGCCGATGGAGCGGCCGATCCGGCCGATGGACAGGAACAGGTCGATGAAGTCCGGCTTGGCGGCGATGAGTTCGCCGAACTCGTCGATGACGACGAACAGGTGGGGGAGAGGCTCCAGGTCGGGGCGGTCGGTGGCGCGCAGGGCGGCGTAGTGGCCGATGTCCGCGACGTTCCCGGCGTCCTTGAGGACCTGCTGACGCCGCTTGACCTCGCCGGCCAGGCTGGTGTGGACGCGTTCGACGAGCCCGGCCTGGTTCTCCAGGTTGGTGATCACACCTGCCACGTGCGGGAGTTCGGCGAACGGGGCGAAGGTGGCGCCGCCCTTGTAGTCGACCAGGACCAGCGCGAGGTCCTCGGGCGAGTGGGTGGCGGTCAGGGCGAGGACCAGGGTGCGCAGCAGCTCGCTCTTGCCGGAGCCGGTGGCGCCCACGCACAGTCCGTGCGGGCCCATGCCCAGCTGCGAGGACTCCTTCAGGTCCAGCAGCACCGGCTCATGACGGTCCGTCAGGCCGATCGCCACGCGAAGGAAGTCCCGCTCGCTCCGCGGTGCCCACAGCCGGGTGAGGTCGAGGGCGGCCGGGTCGTCGATGCCGAGCAGGGCGGGGAAGTCGACCGGTCCGGCGACGGGGGTGCCCTCGGTGGCCGACTCCGCGGACAGCCGCAGCGGGGCCAGCATGCGGGCGATGCCCTCGGCGCCGGGGCCGGTCACGGCGTCACAGGTGCCGTGCGCGACGGTGGCGCCGGGTGTGCGCAGGTCGTCCACGGCGATCCGGTGACCGTCGACGGTGATGCGCACGCTGACCTCGTCCGGCTCGTGCACCTGCTGCTCCAGCAGATGCAGCACCGTCACGCCCATGTCCGTCAGCCCGACGGCCGAGTCCGGACGCGGGAGGTCGGTCGCGGTGTCCCCGTATGTGTCGTTGACGACCACCAGCCGAGGCGCCAGGCGCAGTGCGTCCCGGCCTGCCAGCCCGCGCCGCACCTCGGCGGCGTACGCGGCGCGCCGTCGCAGGTCGGGCGTGCACAGCCGGGCCAGCTCAGCCAGGTCGGGCGCGATCCGGCGGGCGGGAACCCGTCCGTCGTAGGACTGCGGGTCGAGGACATGGGGCAGCCACTTGGCCCACTCCCACGCGGTCTCGTCGGGGGTGGCGAGGGCGAGGGCCACGTCGTCCGGCGCATGCGTCACGGCCGTCTGCAGCAACAGCGCCCGGGCGACGCGCAGGACGCCCTCCCGGTCACCGACCACGCTGACGTTCCCCGCACGGTCCAGGGGCACGGTGAGCGGGAAGTCCGATGCGGCGGTGAAGCGGCCCTGCAGGGCGCGGGCCTCGTTGAGCATGAAGGGGTCCGGCGGGGTCAGCACCCCGCCGGTGCTGTTCTGGCCGATGGCCAGCTCCTGTACGGGGATGTCGCCGGCGCCGGCCCGCACCTGCAGGAAGTCGGCGTCCGGGCGGCGGCGCTCCCACAGCCGGGCCGGGTCCCGCACGAGGTCGTACAGAGCCTGCGGCGGCGGGTTCAGCAGCCGCGCCAGCCGCCGCCGGTCCCGTTCGGCGCTGCTCAACTCCTCGCGCAGTTCCTCCAGATACTCCAGATAGCGCTCGCGCTGGACGCGCCGGGTGCGCTGGGCCTTGCCGCGCTGGGACAGGAACAGCGCCACCGCCCCCAGAAGGGCCACGACCAGCACGAGCGCGCCGAGCGCGGCGAACTGGCTGTTGCGGATGATCGTCATCATCACGACCGAGCTGATGACACCCGCCATCGGCAGCAGGGCGGTGGCCGCGTTGCCTATCTTGCCCTCGGGCAGGTTCGGGGGCGCCTCCACGGTGCGGGCAGGGGCGGGGTCGAGCGGGCGGGTGCTGCGGGCCGGACGGTGGATCTGCTGCTGGGTCATCGCATCCTCACGGCACGCCGCATCGCCTCGGCGGCCAGCCGGACGGCCGCGGTTCGGGTGTCCTGGCCCAGCATGGCGGTGTGGATGGGGCCTCCTTGGGCGAGATGGCGGTCATAGGGAAGCAGCACCACCGGTACGCCGGGCTCCCGCAGGTGCGCGGCGGCGGCCTTCGCGTCGAGCGTGGTGTCGGGCGACGCGGCGCTGAGCGCGACCACGGTCGTGGCCAGGGCGGAGTGCGGCAGCTGGGCCAGCCAGTCGAGGACCTGGCGGGTGCCGTTGACGCCCTCGGCGGTCATCGGCGCGACCACGACGCGGGCGTGGGCGGTGTCCATCGCCGTACGGGCCACCTCGCCGGGCAGGCTCTCGCAGTCCACCACCGTCACCGCGAAGTACCGGCGCAGCGCCAGCGTCACCGTCCGGTACGTGCGCACGTCCAGTGGTGCACCCACGCGGCCCTGGCCCGCGGGCAGCAGCCAGCCGCCGTCGGCCACCGGCACCAAGTAGCCGGTGACGTCGGTGAGTTGCATGGCGGGCGTGAGGATCCGGGCCAGGTCGCTGCACGACCAGCGCACCGCCTCGGCGCCCATCCGCACCGGCAGGGTGCCCAGCGCCGTGTCCGCCTCCAGGGCGAGCACCGGATCGTGCCGGTAGTGGTTGAAGGTGCGTCCCAGCAGCGCGGAGACCGTGGACTTGCCCACACCGCCGCGGATCGACGTCACCGCGATGACACGGCCGGTGGTGACCGGCTGCTGCACCTCCTGCGCGAGGCGCGTCTGCTCGGCGACATCCCCTCCGGCCGATGCGGTGAGTTTGCGCAGCGACCGGCTGGTTCGTCGTGCTACCGAGTCGCCGTGCTGCGGGCGCCCCAACGCGATGGCGAGCCGCGGGTCGACGGTGGGCACGGACTCGGGGGCCGCAGCGACCACGCGCGGATCGTGGGATGGCCGGGGGACCGGAGGCGCTGCGGGAGACGATTCGGCGCCAGGTTCCGCATCCGCGGCCGCTCCTGATCGCAGGGGTGTACCGGGAATCGCCTCGGACGCATCCGGGCGCGAGGGCGGCGGCGCACTGTCCGGGGAGCCGTTGGCCAGTTCGCGCAGCAGGTCCTGCTGCCAGTCCCCTCCCTGAACCATGTCGATCCCTACGTCCTCGGTCCCCGCGCGCTCACGCGAAGGTGCCCAGCAGCCGCCCGTACACCCCGAACACGCCGATGACCAGCGGGAACAGAGCGATCACGGCCACGGACTCCAGGACGTCACCGACACGCCGCAGCCGCACCCGCACATGCTCGGCCGGCTCCACGCCCAGCACCACGAGAGGGACGACCGCCAACAGCGCGAGCACAGCGACAGGACCCGCCGCCGGGGCCTGCCCGAGCCACACCACCACCAGCCGCACCGCGACGACCCCTGCGGCCAGCAGCAGCACCACGACCTCGGCGGTGAGCGGAAACGCGCGCGCCCGCAGTGCCAGCACCACGGCGACGGCGATGCCCAACAGCACCGTCCACACGGACACCGCATGCAGTACGAGCACACCCGCCCCGGCCGCGGAGGCGGCGAGTACGACGCTCGCGAGCGCCAGCCCCCGGTGCGTGGCCGCGAGCGCGGTGCCCACGTCGTACCGGCTCACCGACACTCCGCCCGTGCGCCGGTCGTCCAGCCCGGTCATCCCCGACGCCATCAGCGCCAGCCGCGGCAACACGCCCAGCAGGACCAGGCAGACGACGGCGACCAGTGCACCGGCCCGAGCCTGCTCCGTGGCGGTTTCCGCACCACCCTGCAGCGCGATCACCGCCTCCCACAGCACCAGACACCCGCCGAGCGCCCCGGCGCCGATCAACGCGCCGCGCCCCAGCGGAGTGCACCACCCGGCCAGCATCAACGCGACGGCCCCGGCCCCCGCGACACCCGCCAAGCGGGCCGCGCCGGACCATTCGTAGGCATCCGCGGCCGTCCAGGCCCCGAGCGCGCCCAGCACGCCCGCGGTGGCGATCAGAGTGGTGGCCATCCCACGCTTGTGCATCCGTCCGCACAGCACCCCGGCGACCGCGCAGACGCCCGCGACGGCCACCAGCCCCCCGGCGACAGCCGACAAGGCGAACCCGCCCCGGGCCAGTACGCCGGCCGCCAGCGCCCAGATCACGGTGCTCAGTCCGGCCACCATGCGTCGTGCCGCAGGCCGCCACCGCCACGCCCGTACGTCGAGGTCGTCGGTGACCTCATCGCTGATGTCGTGCACCACGGGAGCCGACGGCGCGTCCTCGACCCGCACCAGCCGCAGCACGGCCCCGTCGGGAACCCCGGCCGACTCCATCGTGGAGTCGGCGGCCAGCGCCGAGCCGTCCGCGGTCACCAGATGCCGCAACTCCGGTCGCGCCCCCACCCGGTCGTCCAGCAACCGCATGATCTCCGGCAGCAGCACCCCGACCGGTTCGCGCGAGGGCAGTACGAGGTCGATCCGACGCCGTTCGCCGACCAAGGTGATGCGGGTGAGCGCCGTACGACTACCGGTCGCGGAACGACTCAAGGACCCCGTGGCTATCACGCGTTCGAACCTATCACCGGGCAGAAGGGACATCGGAAGGCGAGGACGACGGCGTCAGGGCCGGTGGGGACGACGGCGATACGGAAGTGCCGTACGGGCTCTTTCCGATGACCCGATGCGACACGAACGACCACCCCACGCACCCGGCACACACCACAGCGGCGATCACCACCCCGGCGAACACCTTCCCGACCCGCTCGTCCAACGACCGCCGCTGCCGCTGCGCGCCGAAGAGCAGGGCGTCGCGAAGACGACGGCGGCGTACGGAGACCGACTCCAAGAGCTGATTGTCGTAATCCTGCGCTGCCACGGTTGTTCGCCATCCGTCCTTCGTTTCGCGGCTGTCATGTGCCCCAGCCCGTAGAGCCGCAGGTACTCGGTCGGTTCCCAGCGCAGATTCCGGGTGAATGCCTCGTCATGCGCTACGCCGTTGGCCACGATCTTCCACGGCCCAGGTCAGGCTCTCGCTGATTACGGCCAGGGCCTCCGCCACGTCGTCGGCGGGGACGGCATAGCGTGAGCGGACACGTTCTGTTTTCTGAAGCGGACGACGACACCACGAGGATCAGTACCTGCCCGATAGATCTTCGAGGAAGTCCAGCGACGGCGCTTCTTGAGGGGCTTTCTCGACGATCAAATCGCTCTCCGGGCGCGGTGGGTTCTGCGCTGTCCAGGTCAGTGCTGCGAGAGCGTTGAGCCCATGGCTGTGGGCGGTCCGCAGGCGCAGCAGCCATTCCGAGCCTGCCTCGAATGCCCTGTCCCCGGCGGCGGTTCGAGGTTCGTAGCCCGCCGCTTCGTCGCCGGCCGAGGCCCAGAGGAAACCTACAGTCTGTCCGTCACGTTGGACCGTGAAGTAACGTACCGGCTGGTCGGTGATCTCCTGGTACTCGTCCTCAGAGGCTGGAATTCCGGACCGGAGCAGACCTGATCGGGTCGGGACCTCGAAGGTGCCCCAGGAATCGTCGTAGGCAGGGCCTTCGATTCTGGGATCCTCGAAACCCGTCTCGGTGGGAGTCGCGTGGCGGTTCGGGTCGCCCGGCGTCGGAGCAATGCCGAGCAGGCTTGAGATGCCCTCGAGAGCCGCGGCGAGCCGAGGCGCGTTCTCCGTGTAGAGCTCCGACTGCTCCCGGTCGCGCGTGTCCATCGTCAACCACGCGTCGGTGTACGTTTCCAACGTCACCACGAGCAGGCTGTCCTTCCAGACCTCCGCTTGGATGACGAACAGTTTCTCCGCCCGGTGTTTGACTCCCCGTTCCAGCCAGTAGCCGGGGCATTCGATACGAACATCGAAGACGAAGTCGCCTTCGAGTGAATCGGCCTCGGCCACCGCACGCGAAAGGGCTGTTTCAGCGGACAGCGGATCCGGTTCCAGACTCAGACCATCGGCCCGGACACGAACGTCTCGACTGTCACTCACAGACCGGACCGAAACGCTGGTCCTGCCCACGGGAATCGCCAGCTCGTTCCCGGCCAGTACATTCCAGACCGCCACGGCGGTCTCCGCGGCGCGTGCGGGCCGGATTCCGTCAGCGTTCGGCGTGACTTCCCAAGTCCAGTCGCCGATGGCTTCAGAGGTGATCACAGCATGTCCTTGGGGTCGAGCTTGCTTCCGGGCGGGATGACGAGGTTTCCGTCCTCAAGACGTACGACAAACGTGATGCCTTCGCCCTTCGGTCCGCGCCCGCCGCGGTGGATGTCCATGAGGGCATCGTAGGAGCCGTTGGCCATCCAGTCCGCGCGCGTCCCCCGGCCCCCGTCCACGAGCAGTACGTGGTGGTCGGCTTCGGCTTTCGCCAACTGAAGCAGATACTTTCCCCTCGTCATCTCGCCCACAGGGTTCTGAGGGTCGTTGAGATGTTTCATCTGGTACGCGTAGACATCACCAGAATCGTCGGCGATGCGAATGTCCATGTCGGCGCCGGGCGGGTATTTCTGCTCGAAGTCGATGGTGTGCGCGGGGACGCCGCTCTTGGCCAGATCTTCCGCGAAGATGAGTTGGTCGGCGCTGGGTTGGAACATCTGCGCTCGGTTCGCCCCGAGGGAAGAGACAACCTGGCCGTATTCGTCGCTCTGATTGAACTTCCCCGAGCCGATGATCTCGGCGACTCGTTGACCGTCGGGCTCCGTGGCGAGCCTGTCCAACACCCTGTCAAGGACGTTCGGCTTCGGCCGTTTCTTCCCCGGAATACCCTTGACCGCGTCGAGGATCTGCTGCTCTGTTTCCCCTCCGCGGACCATGGGCCGGCCCTCACCATCGGGCGAGGGGCCGTGGGGTGGAGCGGGCGGATTGCCGTCAGCCCCGCCGTGGTCGCCGCCGGAGCCATGCCCGTGGCTGGCACCGTCAGGTCCGTCGTCACCGGGGTGGCCATCCTGACCGCCGGCGTTCTCGTTTCCAGTGGCGTGTCCACCCCCGGATTCACCGGAATGCCCGTGTCCCCCCGCACTCCCACCGCTTGTGCCGTCGGCGCTGTGACCGAACTGCGGGGACGAACTGTCACCAACGTGGCCCCCGGCCTCGCCGCTCCGTGCGCCGGCACCGACCAATTCGCGGTCGCTAGAGGGAGAGCCAACCTCTCGCTCGACTGCGCCAGGCACGTGCACATCCCGGTGAGCGCTGCGTGTGCTGGAGGGATGGGGACCGCTGACATCGCCGTGCTTGTCGTAGACGACGAACTCACCGTTCTCGATGACGACCTTGGAACCGTCCTCCAGCTCAATGACGCTATGGACACCGTACGCGTCCGCCGCCCCGGCCCTCGCCGCGGGAAGAAGTCGGGAGGTGAGGTCGGAGAGTTTCGGCAGCGCGCCGACGGTCTTGCCGGTCGCCCTGACGCCCAGTGAGATCGGGTCCATGAACTCTCCGACCTTGGCGGCCACGCCCGCGCCCTTGGCGACCGCGCCGACCTCGCTCGTCTTGGACACGACGGACAGCGGGCCGACGCCAAGGGTGAGGACGTTGAAGACAGCGGTCCCCGCGGCGCGGGCCGGGTTCTCCTGCCACTGGTCCCAGGCCACGAGGGATTTACCGAACTCCCTCGCCGCCTTCTTCGCCCGGATCTCGTCTGCGCTCTCCTTGTCCGGGCCGAAGGCCCAGTCCATGGCCGCGTCGTACGGGGTGGCGGTGTACAGGCCGATGCCGGTGACGACGTCCTTCAGACCGCCCCAGGCATCGCCCGCCGCATCCGAGCCGTTCCCGCCGACCAGCGTCCACAGCCCGCTGACGCCGGCTTCGATGCCGTCGTGGTAAATCCCGTCCCAGACAAAGCTCTTGGCGCCGTGCCCGAACCAGCCGAGGCTCCACGCCTCGTAGCTCTGCTCGTCCACGCTGCCCCAGGGCACCTCTTCGGCGCCATCCAGGAGATCGCGGTCGTAGCCGTACTTCACCGTGTTGAGGTCGTAGAAGCCGCTGCCGTGGTCCGCTACGAACTTGGGCCCGCCGACGATCGTCGAGATCTTGCTGGCCGCCCTGCGTTCCGCCTCCTGGAAGGCGAACTGTGTGGCCGTGACGTCGTCGACGAGTTCCTTGTTCCGGTGGACCTTGTCCTCGTCCTCGGTCCAGTCGTCGTCGCCGTCGACGCTCCCCACGAACGCGAGCGCATCCGTCTTGAGCTGCTCCAGCCGCTTGGCCAGCGGGCGCGCCTCGACGGAGAAGGTGTCCAGCGCGTCGGCCACCGTCTCCAGGTCGGTGGCGAACGTGTCGGCCTTGTCCATGACCGGCTGAGTGGTGGCGAACAGGTCGTCGGCCTCGGGCGCAGTGTAGTAGGCCCCCAGCATCTGGAAGCGGGAGTGGACGTCCATGCCGCCGTTGCGGATGCCGATCGCGTCGCTGCGCAGCCCGGAGACGTCCTTGTCCAACTGCTCGAAGTCGCCGGTGAACTGCGGGATACCGGACGGGTTGATCACTTCTTCCCGTCCCCCTTGCCCTGCCCCGAGCCGCCGCCCTGACCAGGCAGGTCGATCTTCGGCGCGGCCAGGGCCTGGTGCTGCGTCGTGGCGGCCATGTCGAGATCCCCGACGACGTAGTACGCGGTGGCCTCCCGCGCACCGTTCACCGACTTCGCCGCCAGGGCACCGAGGAAGAGAACGTCACCCGCGGTCTTGTCCACGAACAGCGTCAGCGCGGCTTCGATGGGACCGGTCGGGACGGCCCCGCAATGCACTCCGACGATGGTGCCGGCCGAACCGGCCGCGCTCTGCACGTCCTTGCCGTACGCCTTCACGTCCTTGGCCACGTCGTCCATCGCGTCCTCGACCAGCGAGGTCACGAACTCGACGCCGGACGAGGAGATGTCCCACCGCGTCACGCCAAACCCCCGTTGAAACCCTTGTATCTGCCCGGCAGTTGTGCCGATACGGCACCCGTCAGCCGATGTTGTCGACGGCTGCCCGCGCCTTGGCCAACGTCGATTGCGCGGTCCCGTCGTTCTGCTCCAGCGTCGTGCGCACCAGCCGGATGATCTCGCGGACCTCGCTCGCGGCGCTGTGCCAGCGGACCTCCTTGCCGTGGTAGTCGTCGGCGACACCGTCCGCGGTGAAGTCGGCCATCGCGGCCTTCACGGCGCGGTCCCGGTCGGTCAGCACGCGCTCCAGCTGGCCGATCACGCCCGCCAGGCTGACCTGTACTTCACTGGAGGCACCGGTGTCGTACGAACGGCGGTCCTGGTTCTGAGCCACGGTCAGGCTCCCCCTTGCATGCTCGAAAGCTTGAAAACGGCGATAGCGAACGCAACTTGGACGGCGAAGGCCGTCAACGCGCGCCGAAACGGGCGGCATCGAAGTTGGCGGCACCCATGTTGTGGTGTGCGTTGTCCCCCAGCTCCACGTCACCGGAGCCGAACGCGGTGTCCATGCCGGACTGACCGCCCAGGATCGCGCCCAGCGAGCCGTTCAGATCGTTCGTGATCTCGTCGGCATGCACCTTGAACCGGTCGAACGCAGCCTTTCCGGCCCCGTTGAACTTCCCCTCCAGCGGCTCCGCCGCCTGGATCAACCACTTGATGAGCGTGCCCAGGTCCTCGCTCGAACCCACGGTGCTCTTGCCGAGCTCCGACAGGGTCGTCGATCCCATGTCGAACTTCATTCACCCACCCCCGTAAGTGTGTTGTGCGCTACGGCTGTTCGATCGCCATGGCGTGATCCTGCGTCACTCACGGCTCACAGCTCCTCGAACATCCTCTCGCACCTCCCGTTGCAGGCGCAACGCGAATGTGATCAAAGTGGCGTGATCTAGCGCACGAGGGTTCGTCAAGAGCAGTAACCCCGCGTAACTCGCGTCAGCTCACCCGTGAGTCGACGAGATGGGTTTCCGGGGAAGGGGCAGGGCTGACTGCGCAGCCGCTCCGCAGCTACGTCAGCGACCTGCGCACCGCGTCGACCAGCGTGCCCGCTCGCAGATCCTCGGCCCCCTCGACGATGTTGTTCATGGCGTAGGCGAAGGCAATGCCGTGCTCAGGATCGGCGAAGGCGAGTGAGCCGCCTCGGCCCATGTGGCCGAAGGCGTTCGGGCCGGTCATCGGGAGGTCCTCGGTGGGCAACATGTACCCGGAGCCGAAGCGGCTCGGGAGTTGCAGTACCTGGTCCTTTCCGTTGGCCTGTTCCTTGGTCGCCGACTCCAGGGTCTCCGGGGTGAACAGGTGCACGCCTTCCACCTCGCCGATCAGCGCGGCGTACATGTGCGCCAGTGCGTGAGCGGTGCCGATGCCGTTGGAGGCAGGGAGTTCCGCGGCCTGCAGCTCTGGCGAGTTGAAGTCGATCTCGGCGGGATCGGTGACCGCGAACGCCCTGTTGAAGAAGGAGTTCGGGTCGCCCATGGCGGCGACCAGTTCGCGGAACGCCTCGGGAATCGCCTCGATGGGCACGGCGGTCAGGTCGACCTCCGACTGCTGGTACACCATGCGACTGACCCGGGCGCGTTCAGCGGCCGGCAACCCGATGAAGAAGTCCAGCCCGAGGGGGCCTGCGATCTCGTCGGCGAAGAAGCGGCCCGGCGTGCGGCCGGACACTCGGCGGATCACCTCGCCGACCAGCCAGCCCCAGGTGCGACCGTGGTACCCGTGTGCGGTGCCCGGCTCCCAAAGGGGACGCTGCGCGGCCAGTGCGGCCACCATGGGATCCCAGGCCAACGCCTCGTGCAGCGGGACCGGTTGATCCAACGCGATCAAGCCCGCCTGGTGCGACAGCAGCCAGCGCACCGGGATGTCCGCCTTGCCGTTCGCGGCGAACTCCGGCCAGTACGTGGCCACCGGAGCGTCCAGGTCCAACTCGCCGCGTTGAACGAGTAGATGAGCCGCGGTCGCGGTCGCGCCCTTGGTGGCCGAGTAGACCAGTTGCAGCGTGTCCCGTGTCCACGCACGACCCGTCTCCGGGTCGGCGATGCCACCCCACAGATCCACTACCGGTCGGCCGTGCAGGTACACGCACACCGATGCGCCAATGTCTCCGCGCTCGGAGAAGCTCGCCTCGAACGCCTCACGTACCGGTTCGAACCCCGCCTCGATCTCACCGTCGATCATCGTCATGTCGTCCATCTTGGCACCGGTGGAGGCGGGCTGGCTCTCGGATTTCGAGACGGTGGCCCGTCGGGCCACCGTCTCGGCGACGCCTGAACCTGTGCGTAAAACTCCGGTGCGGCGGGGCCGACTTGTACGGGTCGAGACGCACTGGGCGTTCCTCGAAGCGGCTCAGAGTTCGTACGGAGCTGACACTCTTCTTGGGGAGCCTGGGGCCGCAGTCGTCCGGTACCGCGTCATCAACGCCAACGCCAACGCCAACGGTCACGACAACGCTCACATCAACTGTGCCGGCATCCCTCTCGACATGTACCACCTGCGTCACCGCCTCGCCGCTTCCGTAGCCGCAGGTCACCATGGCTGATTCGGCGTGGTCTCCGGCCCGACATCCCTTTCTGCATACTCCTGTGCGCGCCCTGGAGACAAAAGAAGAAGCGCGGGGGACAGCGGGCGAACGGGCGAGTGCAGTCAGGGATCGGGGCGCGGTCGACCCTGTTGCGCGTCGGCGGTCGCCTCCGTGCCTGCGCGCTGGGCGGCGCGGTGCATACGTGGTCCGCGTCGGCAGGTCTGCCTACGTCCACCCACGCAGGGTGATCTGCGGCCCATGCGTGAGATACGCCTGCAGGGCACCGGCCATGGACTTCACGAATTCGTCGGGCAGGGCGTCAGCGTCGACCCAGCAGACCCGGGCATGCTTGTGCGGTTCGCGGTTTTCGGGTTCGCCGGTCCATTCATGGGCGCTGAAGACGACGGTGAGAAAGCCGTTGGGGGCTTCGGCACCCCAGGCGCCGTGGATGATGTGGGCGACCTTCAGAGCTTCCGGTTTGACGGTCAGGCCAGTCTCCTCGTAGAGCTCGCGTGCGGCGGTATCGGTGATGGGCTCGCCCGGTTCGCTCTTGCCGACGGGCAGGTCCCACATGCCCTGGCCGAACTTGGCGTGCCGGCCGCGTTGGAGGAGGACGATGCGGTTGGTGGCCGGGTCGTGGACGATGACGGCGGCGACCAGCACGGTCATGGAATCGAGCGCGGGCTGCAGGGGCTTGCGCTGATTGTCGGGTGTCCGCTGAGCCACGGCTGGTGTCCCTTCGTCGGCCGGATGGTGGGCGGCCCAGGCCAGCGTCAGGGTATTTCATTCGCGTCAAGTCGGCGGCTGAGCGCGGGCTACTCGAACTGCATGTTCGTGATCTACCTGTGCGGCATCCTTCCCTGAACATTAAGGGCAACCACGGCCGGCGCAACGCCATCCGCCACTTCATCTGGGAAGCCAGCCTGACGTATTTCTTCGGCGCCACGGCGGCCAAACGCATCGGCAACGCTCAACGAGTGGGGGAGCAGTGCCCACGGCGCGGTCGCTGCGACACCAAGGTCGACCAACACAACAGTGGCGCCGATGTCTGTGGCAGGGGTGACCTGGTGTTCGCGGCGGGTGCTGTCGCGCAGGACGATCTCGTAGCCCCCTTCGTCGAGGACTGCCACGGTGGCGAACCAGGTGGGATCGTCCTCGTCGGGCTCGATGACAAGGAACGTGTTGTCGGTGGCGTTCAGTTCACCGATCAGGTCGAACAGAGCGTCCTCGGACGGGTCGTCGGCGTGGAAGCCGTTCTCGCTGGGGGTGCGGCAGTAAGGCGTCTCTGTCATCCGTTCCCCCTGAGTCGACGCGCTGCCGTCACCATGGCATGGGGCACGGACAACGCGCGGGCCAGGACCGTCATGCCCGCCTGCGGTAGCCACCAGTGAGAAGAAGCGCCGGCCTATCGATCCGCAAGAAGCGGCGTAACGATCTTCCTGATTTGCTGTTCCGTGACGCCGCCGGACGCGGATGCCGCGATACGGCCCTTGCGGTCCAGGAACACCGTGTACGGGAGGCCGACTTGGCTGACTGTTCCGCGGGGGATGCGCAGGGCCTGCTTGCCGTGTGCGTCGATGAGGGTCGGGTAGTTCAGGTGGTGTCCGCGGATGAAGGAGAGCGCGGTGGACGCCGGGTCTCCGCCGTTCAAGCCGACGATCTGGAGCCCTTGCTTGCCCAGAGCCTTCTGTGTGCGGGCGAGGCCAGGGGATTCGACGCGGCAGGGTCCGCACCAGGAAGCCCACGCGTTCAGCACCACGACCTTCCCCTTGAACGCGTCCAGCCGGACCGGGCGACCGTCGGCTCCGTCGCCCTGGAGCGCGGGCATGGCCTGGCGGTGGGATACGGGCCAGCTGCGGACGCCGTCCCTCAACGTGCCGTCGTCGGTGGAGCCGTGGGGGCTGGTGCAGCCGGAGATGAGGGCCGCCGCGCACACGGCCGCCCAGGCGGCCCGTTTGATCATCATAGGTCGTGAGTATGGCAAGTCGAGCGAAGTGTGCGGACGGCCACCCCGGGTGTGGATGAGGAAGAACGCTTCACGGGACGGCCGTCCGTTCTTCACCCGACACATGGTTCAACTCCCTTTCGTATCTGCCCGATTGGCCAATATCGCGATGCAACTCCCTGACGTTACGGTCAAGATCACACCCATCGTGAGCAGGGAGAACCCACCATGGCTACGCGCTCATCCATGCCGCGCGCCCTTGTCGGCGCGGCCCTTCCTTTGACGCTTGTGGGCACCTACAGCGCTTCCAGCGCTCACGCCGAATCGGCTTCGGCACCGGCGCCGAAGCCCGCTTACGTCCTGGACGTGAACAGCGGCCACTTCGCCGGTCAGCACACCAGCGCGGTGCACGCACTGACCGGCCCGGCCGGTGTCGACGGCCGGCAGATCCTCCGAACACCCGGGCAGCCCGCGGCTGTTGGGTCCTTGGCCCAGGCCGTCGGCCCGATGCCAGAACGTGCCGCATGGGCCGCGTCCACCAGCTTCACCGATCTGTCGTGGGCCAGCGGCAAGGGCGACGCGTGGACGGTCTACAAGAACGACCGGGTCATCGGCACCGCCACCACGGGCAGCTTCCGTGACACCCACGTCACCGCGGGCACCGAAGCCGTTTACCGGATCACCGGCGGCAACCGGAACGCCGACAAGGGATCCACCTGGACCCTGATCACCTCCACACCCAAGAGCGAGAGCCCCGCCGACCTCCAACTCGCGGCGCAGGCGAGGAAGAAGTACAAGACCACCCTGGTGTGGCGGTCCTTCATCCGGCAGAAGTGGGCATACGTGCCCTCCGGCTGGAAGCAGGCGGCGTCCGGCTGCAAGTACGCCGGTGGATACAAGTACGCCGGTGACAACCGCGGTTTCAGCAGCAAGCGGACCGGCCCGTCGTTCCGTGCCGGGGTGACCGGTGTCATCTACTGGAACAAGTCGTCGTACGACCTGTACCCGCAGACCGGCACCACGCATGTGTACAAGGTGAGCACGGGCAGGCTCGTCGCGAAGAAGAAGGCCTCCACCAGGAAGATCGATTTCCGGGCCAAGACGCGCTTCGACGGCAAGACCCGGCAGGTCCACGCGGAGATCGAGGCCACTGATCCGTTCTGCAAGCGCGGCGGCATCGGTGTCTTCTACGACGCCCGCCTGTACTCGGACGGCGGGATCTACGTCACCGGCAAGTACAAGAACGCGCCCGACCACGAGATGTACGCCTACGTCTACAGCGACTCCAAGCACTACAAGACGCTGGGCATCCACCGATCGAGGATGCAGTCGCTGAGCTGCCTGTTCAAGAACCCGCTCTGCGAGGTCAAGTCGATCGCCTACTGAGGGTGACACCCCTCACCCTGACCATCTGAACCGAGCGTGACGGCCGGTGGGATACTGATCGCGAAGGCGACCGGCAGACCACCGGCCGCACACCGTACCGGGGGTACACGCATGTTCCTGTCCTCTGTCGGCCGCGCCCTGACCCATGCCGCTGCCGTCACCGTCGCCGCCCTTGCCGTGCAGCTGATCACCGGGCTCGCGATGCTGTGGGCCTCCGGCCAGGGGATGGCCGACCTCGCCGACTTCATCGACGCCAGTTCGCTGCTGTTCCCGCTCTGCGCCGTCCTCGTCGTGGCCGCTGCCCGGCTGATGTGGCCCGTCCAGAAGCGGCTGGCCGCAGCTGCCACGGACGCGGGCGTGTACACGGCCGTCCTGTGGGCGGTCGTGACCGTGACCTCCCTTCAGGACGAGAACGTGGCCGGGTCGGTGGAGAACGGGTTCTTCGTGATCGGGTTCGCCCTGATCGGGTTGCAGATCCCGGCGGCCTTCGCCGCCTCCGCTCTCCTCGTGCCGCGTACCGTGCAGCCGCTGGCCTGGTCGCAGGCACCGCTCGAGCCGGCCGTGACGCGGCACTGACCCCCGGCCTTGTGCGAACGAGGAGGGCCCCCGCACGCCGTGCGGGGGCCCTCCTCGCTGCGCTCGGCGAACGCCTGCGGGACTACTTCTTCAGTCCCCATTCCTGCTTGATGCGGGCCGAGTTGGACTCGCCGGACTTCGTGATCGTCAGCTGCTGACCGGACCTCGAGGTGTTCGCGGAGATCACCATGCTGTATCCGGCGTAGACGCTGTGGACCTTGCTGCCGCCGAGCGCCCACTTCTGCTGCTTGGAGCCGTTGCACTTGTACTGGCGCACGACCGTGCCGGACCTCTTCGCGGTCACCCCGAGGCACTTGCCGGTCTTGGTGTTCTTGATCGTGGTGACGCCACCGGCGTACTGGTGCTTCAGCGTCCACATCTGGTACTTCGAGTGCATGTTGCAGCCCGCGATGACGGCTGCGGCCTTCTCCCGTGAGCCGACGCTGATGCACACGTCGTGGCCGGGCCTGGTGCCCCACACCTTCACCAGGTGCGTGTTCGTGTACGGGTCGGACCTTTGGGCGGCGGCCATGGACGGGGCGACGGCCGACCCCACGAGCGCGGCCGAAGCGCCCACCAGCGCCAGTGCCTTCCCTGCCTTGTGCATGTAGTTGATCCCTTTCGGCGAGTGGGGCGCGCCAGTCGGCGGTATGCCCCGGTGAGTTGACGGTCCGTCGGTTGCCTTACGGTTCATCACGTGGTGAACCGATCTGTGCGTAACCGGGTCCTGTCGGCCGGCGCCGTGACGCTGGCCGTGCTGGGTGTGTGCTTGGCCGTGACGGGCGGCGAGAGCGGCCCCGAAGCGGCCCCGCACGCCCGTGATGCGGCCTGCCGGGCCGCGGCCGGGAAGCTGCCCGACAAGATCGCCGGGCTGGAACGCGGTCGTACGGATGCGGCCGGAGTGGCGGTGTGGGGCGACGGCGAGATCGTCGCACGGTGCGGGATTCCGATGCCCGCCAAGACGCCGGACCCGTGTGCGACCGTGAACGGCGTCGACTGGGTGTGGCACTACGGACAGGGTGGCGACGGCCGCGACCTGCTCGTCACCTACGGACGCTCTCCCGGCCTGGAGGTGACGGTTCAGCGCGGTGCACCGTCGGATGCGGCGCTGATCGAACTGACGAAGGCTGCTTCGGTGCTGCCGCGGCACCGTAAGTGCCTGGACTCCCAGGGGACGTGAGTCAGCCGGCCTGGACGCCGCCGAAGGCCTTCTTCCCCTTCACGCTGTAGGAGAAGACGATGTAGTAGGTGCCCTTGGCGTACCTCTTCGGGTTCGCCATCCAGGATCCCCCGCGGTCGTCGGCCGCCCTTGGCGTCGTCTGCACCAGGACGTCGTTGTGGTGCTTGGTGTAGTCGGGCCTGCCGACGGCCCGGTACACCTTGGCCGTGACCTTGTGCCTGCCGTTGCCCCGCACGCCGAAGTGCAGGAAGTAGGTGCCCGCCTTCATGTTGTGGGCGCCGGTGGCCTGGGTCTTTCCGGTCGTCTCGTACTCTCCCTGCCAGGATCCCCCGTAGCCGGCCGCCGAGGACTGACCGGCCGTGCCGAAGCCGATCAGCGCCGCGAGGACCAGGGAACCTGCTGCTTTCACCGCACGCGTTGTGCTCATTGCTCGTCCCTCCCGCAGATGCGTGACCCCGTTGATCACCAGGGCCGCGGTTGCGAACTTACTGGCGAATCGCGGGAGTTCGCGACGTCCAACGGGGAGGTGATCTGAAGGGAACTGCCCTTTGGGGAGGCGTCCTTCGGGGAGGGGCGCCCCCGGCGGCCTGTGCCGGTCGCCGGGGGCGCCCCAGTTGTCAGGCGGCCATGGGCACGTGGAAACCAGGGGGCTGCGTGGACCTGCTGCACTCGCAGTCCGGATCAGCGCACAGCTTCTCGTGGGCCAGTACGGCGAGCACGGCGACCTGTAACCGCGTCTGCTGCTCCAGCTTCTCCACGATCCGCGCGATGTGCGCCTTCACCGTCCGCTCGGCGATCCCCAACTGCTTGGAAAGTTCCCGGTTCCCCACCCCGGTGCCCACCAGCAGGAAGACCTCCCTTTCCCGTTCCGTGAGCCTGTTCAGCTTCCACAGACCCCGGACGGGATGGGCTCCCGTACTTGTGTAGGCACATGTGATTCCGCCTGCATCGGACCGTTTGGTCATGGCGGTCCTTCCTGGCCGTCGCTGTTCCCAGCAGAGCCCCGTGCCCCAGGTGCTGCGACGACCGTGATCAACTTAGCTGCTGGCTCTGACGTGTGCACGTGAGAACAGAGGGGCCTCCGAGAGACCTCCAGCACACCGAACAGGCGCGACCCCAAAGGGCGGCGCCTTCAGCCGGCGCCTGCGAGCGCAGCGCCTGAAGAGGCCGTTCCGGCCAACGGGACGGCTGCATAGCTCGGGCATGGTGGGAGCGGGGTCCTGGCCGGCGTGGCCGACGCCAACATCGGCTCCCTTCACGGCATCGGCGTCCCCGCCCGGACCGGCGGCGTCCGGCAGTACATCAACCAGTACGACGGCGGCCTCCCCGGCTTCATCACCAGGGCACGCGAACTCGCCGCCACCTGTGGCGAACGGTTCCTGCCGCCTGAGTCGCCGTGGAGCGGGCGGAGCGCGGCGAGATCTCCGGGTAGGAACGCGCCGGGCGCGGGGCTGGGGAACCACTCAGGGCGCGTGCGCGTTCTCAGGGGTGACGGCTGTGTGTTGCCGACGGAACGCCGGGGAGCATCGGCCACCGGCTCCCCATGGCCAGTTGGCCAGTTGTCCAGCGCCACGACGGAGGGAACGCGGCGGGGAGCCCATGTTGCCGGTTCCCGAGCGGGCGCCCTGGTGGGGTGAAGGGGGCCGAGGTGCCGGGTCGCCGGATGCCCGCACCAGGCTGCTCGAAATCCCGTCGATAATCGCCGCCCCGGTAGGCCATTTCCTGTTCGTTTGTGGGGAGCAGATCATTCCGCCTCTCAAGGGATAGCGCTCCCATTGTTTCCAATTCAACGATCACGATGTGGTCGGTCTGCGTTCCCCACAGGACTGCATGACAAAAACCTTGCATCGACTCGATCCTCCTGACAGTGTGCGATGGTCGGTTCTCGACATTGCGTCACGGGGGAGACTCGATGTTCTGCATCTTTCCGATTGCCCATGACCGCTTTCCCTTTCCGCGATCCGTGGTGCGCTGCGCTGCCTGACCCGCACGCAGGATGCTTCGTACGACCGCTGGTAGGTCCGCCGTGAGGTCGCCAGGGAGGAAGAGCGTTGGACCACACCACTGCACCCGCTCAGAAGCCGATACAACACTACTTACGCCGTCCGGATTCGTACCTCGGCGGACGCCTGTCCGAGATCATCCAGGTGCCGATTAGCCGCATCATGGTCGCGGGCCCACTCCGTACGGGCGGGGAGGATGCGCAGCACATCAATGCGCTCGCCGAAGTGTGCTCGGAACTCCCGCCGATCGTGATCCACCACAAGACGATGACCGTCATCGACGGTGTGCACCGGCTCAGGGCGGTGGAGAGCAGCGGCGCCACGCACATCAGCGCCGTGCTCTTCAACGGCGACGAGCGCGAAGCCTTCGTCCTCGCGGTCAAACTGAACAGCAACCACGGCCTGCCGCTGTCCCTGGCCGACCGAAAGGCCGCGGCCCTGCACATGCTCGCCGACTTCCCGGAGTGGTCCAACCGGCGGCTTGCCGGGGTCGTCGGCCTGTCGGACAAGACCATCGGGGCGCTCAGGCACCGGTCGGGTGCGGAACTTCCGCACCCGACCACCGTGCGCGTCGGGCGCGACGGGGTGGCCTACCCCCTCACGGCGGCCGAAGGCCGCAACCGCGCGCAGAGGTACCTCGCAGCCCATCCCGACGCGTCCGCGCGGCAGGTGGCGCGCGCCGCGGGGATCTCGCTCACCACGGCCAAGGACGCCCGGAAGCGCGCACGCACGCTCCCGGCCGATTCCGCGACGACGGCGCGGCCCGACGACGGGTCCGTCCAGGGGGGCGAAGTCGGCCATCCCGCCATCGGGGCGAACAGCGGACCGGTCCAGGACGGCGGAGCCGGCCGTTCTGCGATCGAGCCGGACGGCGTGCCGGTCCAGGGGGACGAGGCCGGGCACCCCGCGGTCGAGCCGGACCGCGGGGCGACGAAGGGGGGCGGAGCCGGCCACTCCGCCATCGGGGCGAACAGCCGGCCGGTCCAGGACGGCGGAGCCGGCCACCCCGCGGCGGAGCCGGACGGTGAGGCGGTGCTGCCGGACGGCGCCTCGGGCCGGGACGGCACGGCCGGCCGGCCCGGGATCGTCAGGCGTTCCAGGGCGCACCCGGCGTGCGCGGACCCGTCGCTGGCGGTCCGGCGGCTGCGGGCCGATCCCTCGCTGCGGTTCACCGAGGTGGGGCGGAAGCTGCTGCGGACCCTGGACCCCTCGGCCACGCAGCCGCACGACTGGGCGGCGATGGCGAACAGCATCCCGATGCACTGCGCGCCGTTGATCGCCGAGCTGGCGCGGCACCATGCCGAGAGCTGGCAACTGCTGGCGGAATCGCTGACGGAACGGATCAATGCCCGCGAGAGTGGCGCATAGATTTTCGGCCGGTTCAGCAGTACCGTTTCGGCATCTTCGGTTCGGCATCTTCGGTTCGGCGCTTGCCGGCGATTACCGCGGAGATCGTGCTCTTACGTCTTCCGGACTCCCGCGTCAAACTCCGGCGCAATAGATCAGGCGGCAATCGTCGCCATGTCGAGGCTTGTTCGGCGGCAACTCCGAATGACCTTACTGCTTGAATTGCGGCCCACCTTCCAGCGGTTGCCCGGCGCTCTATCGCTTTCGTACGATGGCCTTCACGAATTCGAAGCGGGGGAACGTGACTTCGTATAGCCCAAGCCATGCCGGGCACGAGCAATCGCCCGTGCCCCGATCCACCACGCGCAGCAGTCCTTCATTACCGGGGATGCCGACACACTGGTACAACTTCCTGGGAGACCTGCCCGCTCCCATGCCCGAGGTCAGGGACTTCGGAAGCCCCACCGCCGCGGAGATATCCGCGAAAGTCCGGCCACGAGTCCTCGCGGAGCAGAACAGTCCGAGCGCGCAATGGATCGCGATACCCGAACCGGTCGCCGAGCGGCTGCGGCAATGCGGCCGGCCGACACCGCTGCACCGGGCGCACCGGCTGGAGCAGCATCTCGGTACGGGCGCGAGGATCTACCTCAAGCGTGAAGACGTCCTTCCCACCGGCAGTTTCAAGCTCAACACCGCGATGGCGCAGGCGTACTACGCGGCCGAGGAGGGGCGGACCACCCTCGTCACCGAGACCGGCGCCGGGCAGTGGGGCATGAGTGTCGCGCTGGCGGCGAAGATGTTCGGCCTCAAGGCCGAGATCTTCATGGTGCGGTGCTCGCTGGAGCAGAAGCCCTACCGGCGTCACTACATGGAGCTTCTGGGGGCCACGGTGCGGCCCTCGCCGTCCGCCCACACGGCGATCGGACGACAGATCCTCGGGGAGGTGCCCGACCACCCCGGCAGCCTCGGCACCGCGATCAGCGACGCCATCGAGCATGCCCTGGGCGATCGCAGCGCCGCGTATCTCGCCGGCAGCGGGATGCCGCACGTCTACCTCCATCAGACGCTGCTCGGGCTCGAGGTCGCCCAGCAGCTGAGGGACATCCACGGCGAGGAGCTCGGCGTCGAAGGGCGCGGCGACCACCTCATCGCGTGCTCGGGCGGCGGCAGCAATCTCTGCGGTCTCATCGGCCCGCATCTGCGGGCCAGGGCCGACGGGGCGGACCTGCGCTTCCTCGCCGCCGAGTCCACCGCCGCGCCCCGGCTCACCCAGGGCGTCTACGCGTACGGCCGCACCGATCTGGGCGGATTCACGCCCGAGGTGCTGGGCTACACGATGGGGGAGGGCTTCGTCCCACCGCCCAACCACGTCGGCGGCCTGCGCAACCACCACAGCTCCGCCCTGGTCAGCCTGCTGCGGCACGAGGGCGTCCTGGACGCGGTCGCCTTCGAGCAGCGGACGGCGCTCGACGCCGGCCGGCTGCTGCTGCAGACCGAGGGCCTGCTGCTCGCCCCCGAAGCAAGTCACGCGGTCGCCGCGGCACTTGAGGTCGTCGCCAAGGCGGATGCCGAAAACCTCGAACCGGTGATCGTGGTCCTGGCCAGCGGCTCCGGCTTCCTCGATCTGCAGGGCTACGACGAAGTCCTGCTCAACGCATAGACGCGCAGCCGCACAGACGCGTCGCCGCACCACCCCTCACGGCATCTTCGCACCCTGCGATGGGAAGCCCTATGCGCTTGGCGACATTTCAGCCCCAGCTCGGCGTGCATTGCGAGACGACCACCCTGCGCAACATGCTCCACCATGCCGGTGCCGACATCTCCGAACCCATGCTGTTCGGCCTCGGCCAGGGAATCGACTTCCAGTACTGGGACGCTCCGGATCCCGGGCGCAGCACGCCCATGCTCACCGGACGGATCGGGCCCGCGCTGCTGTCGCGCAACGCCTGCGCGGCGCTGGGCGTCGCCTTGCGTGAGTCGCGGGCGCCCGACGCGGAATCGGCGCGCGCCGCGGCGGCGAAGCTGCTCGACGCGGGACATGTCGTGGGAATGTCCGTCGACATCTTCCACCTCGACTACTTCTCCTCCCGCAGCCACTTCGCCTCGCACTACATCGCGCTGTACGGGCTCGACGGCTCCCTCGCGCACGTCGTCGACACAGATCAGCAGGGCGGGGCGCAGACGCTGCCGGAGGAGTCGCTGCGCCGCGCCCGCGCCTCCGACGAGGGGTTCATGCCGACGCCGAATCTGCAGATGTACGTGGAGCCGCTGCCCGCGCGGCTGACCGTCGACACCGACGCGGTCCTGCGCGAGCAGATCTGGCCGGCCATCCTGCTGACCGCGCGGCGCATGGCCGGCGCGAGCGGACCGCGGTTCGGCCTCGACGCGCTGCGACGGGCCGCCTCCGAGATCGCCGCATGGAGCGACACCCTCGCCTGCGCGGACGAGACGGTGCAGGGCGTCGGCCGCTTCTGGCGCTTCGCGGGAACGGGCGGAGCCAACTTCCGCACGCTCTACCACGCGTTCCTGCTCGAAGCGCGCCACCGCAGCGGTGACAGTGAACTCGACCCGTTCGTCGCGGACTTCGACGCCGTGCGACAGCGGTGGGACCAGGCGATCGAGATGCTGACGGCCTACCGCGGCGGTGACGCCGGGCGACGGCAGCTGCAGGCCGTCGCGGCCCAGCTGCACGCGATCGCCGACGCCGAGCAGTCCCTCTTCGAGCGGCTGCTCGTACCGGCCGCCAAGCGGGCGGGTGAGCCGACGTGACGACCACCCAGGTGAAGTCCGTCTGCCGGATGTGCCACGGCGGATGCGGCGCCGTCGTCGACCTCGTCGACGGCGTCCCCACCGACATCCACGGCGACCCGGACAACCCCACCAGCGAGGGCTACTTCTGCATCAAGGGCAAGGCGTCACTGGACCTGCTGCGCAGCCCGGAGCGGCTGACGACGCCGCTCGTACGGACCGGCCCGCGTGGCTCGGGGACCTTCGAGCCGGTCGGCTGGGACGCCGCCCTCGACCGGATCGGCGACGAGCTCGCCGCGACCGTCGAACGGCACGGGCCCGAGTCCGTCGTCCTCGCCCAGGGCACCGACCGCAACTACCAGGAGTGGGTGTTCCGGCTCGCGAACGCCCTCGGCACGCCGAACGTGGTCGGCCCGGCACACGTGTGCTTCTACCCCCGCGTCATGGCCTCGATCATGACGTACGGCGGATTCACCTTCTGCGACTACGACGGCGATCCCGAGGTGGTCCTGCTCTGGGGCAGCAACAAGCCCAACACCCACTCCGACGGCGTGATCGGCGTCAAGCTGCTGCGCGCCGTGGAACGGGGCAGCCGCCTCATCACCGTCGACCCGCGCCGCACACGGACCGCGGCCCGCTCCGGCCTGCACCTCGCCGTCCGCCCCGGAACCGACTGCGCACTGGCCCTCGGCATGATCAAGATCGTCATCGACGAGGGCTGGTACGACCGCGACTTCGTCACCGCGCACACCTCCGGCTTCGACGAACTCGCCGTACACGTAGGGGCGTACGACCTCGATCGGGTCGCGCGGATCACCGGCCTCGCACCCGGGCTCATCCACGAGGCCACCCGCTCCTACGCCCTCGCCTCCCGCGCGTGCATCGAGGCCGGAACCGGCCTGTCCCAGAACGAGAACTCCTTCGACACCCACCGCGCGATCGCCCTCCTCGCCGCGATCTGCGGCAACATCGACGCCCCCGGCGGCGACGTGATCTGGGACCCGATGCCGATCGAGGGCCGACGCGCCTTCCCCCGCTCGGACCTGCTCCCCGAGGAGCAGGCGAAGAAGCGGATCGGCGGCGACCGGCACAAGATCCTGGCGATGTCCGGCTGGGTCGCGCCGGGAGACCTGCACGAGGCCATCGTGACCGGGTCGCCGTACCCGATCACCTCGATGGTCGTCTTCGGCAGCAACATCCTGGCCTCGCACGAGAACACCGCCCTGGTCCGCGAGGCGCTCGCCAAGCTGGACCTGGTCGTCGTCTGCGACCTGTTCATGACGCCGACCGCCCGGCACGCCGACGTGATCCTGCCGACCTCGAGCTGGCTCGAACGGGACCAGATCGTCGAGTTCAACTCCTACATCGCCGCACGGCGGAAGATCGCCACCGTCGACGGCTGCCGCTCGGACGAGGAGATCGTCCTCGCACTCGCCGAACGGCTCGGCCTGAGCCGGCACTTCTTCCCCTCCCTGACGGCCGCGCTCGACGCCAAGCTGGCCGGCCTCGACCTCACCTGGGAACAGTTCACGAAGATCGGCTACATCCGCAACGAGAAGCGCTACCACAAATACCGCGACCGCGGATTCGCCACCCGGTCCGGACGCGTGAATCTGCTGAACAACGGGCTGCGCGCCATGGGCTACGAGCCGTTTCCGTCCTTCCGTACTCCACCGGAGCCGGACGGCGACCTGCCGTACCTCATGACCAGCGCCCATCCACGCCAGTTCTACAACACCGAGTTCCACCAGCTGCCGACCACCTCGCGCGGCCGGGCGACGGCGCAGGTGACCATCCATCCCCGCACTGCGCAGCGGGAGGGGCTGGCGGACGGCGACGAAGTGGACCTCTTCACGCGGGCCGGGGCTCGCGCGGTGCGCATGACGGTCAGGATCTCCGACTCCGTCGCACCGGACGTGGTGATGGCGGACGCCGGCTGGTGGTATCCGGGCGAATCCTCGATCGACGACGCGCTCAGATCCTCGGTCAATCTCCTGACCGGCAACGACCGTTCCGACGTGCATATGGGGAGCGCGACGATGAGAGGCATAGCAGTGGGAATCCGGCGGGCGGAGACCGGCCGTGGCTAGCGCGCGCGGCACCGTCGCCGCCCGCGTGCCCGAAACCGACGAGGGCCTGCAGGGCGACGAACTGGCCCTCAAATACGACGAGATGCAGCGCCACATCCGGGACAACGGCTGGCTCCAGGAGAAGGTCGACGACATCCTGACGGCGCGGATCGACTCCGGCGAGGTCCTGGAACTCGGCTGCGGACCGGGCTACCTGGGCCTGGAATGGCTCAAGCAGGCCCAGCGGTCCGCCCGGCTCGTCGGCCTCGACATCTCGCCGGCGATGCTCCGGCGGGCGAGCGCCAACGCGCGGGAATACGGCGTCACCGGGCGCTGCGCCTACGAATGCGGCACCGTGCTGGCGCTGCCGTTCGAGGACGACCGCTTCGACCACGCCATCAGCGCCGCCTCACTGCACGAATGGGCGGACCCGGTCGCCGCCTTGTCGGAAATGCACCGCGTGCTCAAGCCGGGCGGACGGTACGTCCTGTCCGACCTGCGCCGGGACGTCGACCGGACGACGTTCCAGTTCATGAAGGCGAACATCGCGGCCGACATGCGGCCCGGTTTCCGGACCTCGATCCGCTCCTCGTACCTCAAGAGCGAAGTAGAGGAGATCCTCCAAGGCACCGTACTGGCGACGGCCGTCGTGACCGAGGTCCAGATGGGAATCGTCGTCACCGGCAGGAAGGAAGCGCCGTGAACTCACTCGCGGGAAGGACGCCGGCCATCACCGCCACGCGGGACGGGCGCTTCCCCGGCCGTCCCGGCTTCGACCGCTCGTGGGAGGAGATCCTCCGGACGTCTCAGGCGTGGCGGGACCTCGACTGCGGGCAGTACCTGTCCGCCTGGTGCGGCCACGCGCCGGACGACGTCGTCGAGAAGTTCGCCGGGGTCAACCACGTCGGCATCTACATGGGCGACTACGGCAACGACGACGAGGTGTTCGCGTGGAACACCCACCTCCACGACCTCCGGGCCGCCGGGCGGATCACCACCGTCGAGATGGGGCCGTCCTACATCTCACCCCGGCAGTACGGCACACCGGGATGGTGGAACTCGATCGTCCTCGCCGACGGACGCGCCATCGAGATGTTCGCCTGCCGCCGCTACGGCCCCTGGGCGGAGCGTTCCGCCGAGGAACGCGGACGGCTCATGTCGCACGTCGCCATCGACGTGCACACCGACGCCGACGTCCGCCACGTCCTGGAGTCCCTCGACCGGGACGTCGAGCACCTGGAGAACATCGCGTTCACCGAGGCCGACGAACTCGGCCACACCTACGGGCATCTGCGCAACAACGACAGCGGCACCGTCCTCGAGATCGTGTACGAGGCGGCGCACGGCGGGACGGGGCCCGGCGATGGCGGTCATTGACATCTCGCCGTACTCCGGGGAGCACTGCGAATCCACCGCACTGCTCAACATGCTCCGCAACCACGACATCGAGATCAGCGAGCCACTCCTGTTCGGCCTGGGGCAGGGCCTGTCGTTCCTGTACTGGCACTCCAAGCAGATGCCCGGCCCCTTCCTGGCCGGCCGGGTCAAGCCGGACCACCTCATGCGCAACGTGGCCGACGCCCTCACCCTTCAGCTGCGGGCGCAGGAGACGGCATCCCCGGCGAAGGCCGAGGCCACCTTGCTCAAGGCGCTCGACGAGGGCGACGTGGTCGGACTCAAACTCGACCGCTACCACCTGGACTACGCACACGAGAACCACCACTTCGCCGCGCACTACGTCGCCTGCATCGGCTACGAGGACGACCGGTTCGTCCTCGTCGAGACCCGCTCCCTCGGTGTCCAGTCGGCCTCGCGGGACAGCCTGACGCGGGCCCGCTCCGCCAGGGGGCCGATGTGCTCGCGCAGCCTGTCGGTCCGGGTGGACCCGGGCGGATACGACGAGTCCGTCCTCGCCAAGGCCTGCCAGGCCTCGATCCTCGCCACCGCCCAGGAGTTCCTGAACCCGCCCATCACCAACATGGGCTTCAAGGGCATCGCGAAGACCGCCTCGCTCATGCCGGCCTGGCACGACCGGCTGGAGCGTCCCGCCGAGGCGATGCGCATCGTCGGCACCAGCATGGAGGAGGGCGGCACCGGCGGCGGACTCTTCCGCACGCTGTGGGCGCAGTTCCTCGAAGAGGCGCACGAACTGACCGGCATCGACGCCTACGACGAGACCGCCGTCGCCTACCGCCGCATCTCCACACGCTGGACCGAGGTGGCCAACCTGCTGCGGGACGCCGACGACACCGGCGCCCGCCAGGCACTCGACGAGGCCGCGTCCATCGTCAACTCCCTGGCGGACGACGAGCGTTCGGCGATGAGCCGGCTGCAGGAGGCGTCCCGATGACCACCATCGCCCGGCCCACCGGCCACGACCCGCGCACCACCCTGCGGCACACCCTCCGCGACCGCATCGACATCGCGCACAAGGTCGCCGCGGTGACCTCCCTGGACCGGCAGGCGCTCGACGCCTGGGCGGCACAGGCGCTCGCCGCGACCGTGGAACACGCCTGCCGCAACTCACCGTTCTACGCCGACTTCGTACCGGCCGCCGCCGCCCGCGCGGTCGCACAGGGCCGTCCGCACGCCTTCGAGGGCCTCCCCTTCACCACTCGCGAACATCTCAGCGCCGCCTACCCGCTGGGCATGCTCGCCGTGCCGCGCCGTGAGGTCATCCGGTTCGACGAGAGTTCCGGCACCGGCAACGGACGGCCCATCGCGGCGTTCTTCACGATGGCCGACTGGCTGGAGAACAACCTGACCGTCGCCGGCCTGCTCGCCGCCGTGCTGGACGAGCGGGACGTCGCGGCCGTCGCCGTCCCCTACGAACTCGCCGGCGTGGGCCAGGACCTCGACCGCGCCATCGAGATCCTCGGCTGCACCATCGTGCCGCTCGGCGCGGCCTCACCGTCCTGCACCCCGGACCGGATGGTCGACGCCCTGCGGCGCTCGGGCGCCACCACGCTGGTGTGCTCCGGAACACGCGCCCTGTACCTCGGCGAGATCGCCCGCCGCCGCGGCCTCGACCCGCGCCGCGACCTCGCCGTCTCGAAGATCCTCATGGCGGGGGAGGGCGCGTCGCCCGCCAAGAAGCGGCGGCTGGCCGACCAGTGGGACGCCACCGCGTACTCGATGTTCGGCATGACCGAGACCAACACCCTGGCCATGTTCTGCCCGCAGCGCCGGCTGCACCTGGTCGAGACCCGCTCGTTCTTCGAGGTGGTGGACCCGGCCTCCGGCGAGCGGCTGCCGGACGGCTCGGTCGGCGAGCTGGCGGTGACGACGCTGGCGAGCCGCGCCATGCCGCTGCTGCGCTACCGCACCGGCGACGTCTGCCGGATCGAGGCGGCGCCGTGCGACTGCGGCTCACCGCTGCGCCGGCTGCAGCACCGCGGCCGGATCGGTGACCGCATCCCGCTCGGGAACCGCTGGACCTCCCAGCTGGAGATCGAGGACATCGTCCTGGGCGCCCTGACCACCGCGCCCTACTACTTCGCCTTCGACACCGACGGCGACGCCCTGGAGATCGCCCTGCCGCCGTCGGGCGACGACGAGGCGACCCGCGCCTCGATCGCGGCCGAAGTCCACGCACGTCTCGGCGCGGCCACACGATTCGGCCGGCTGGACACCGACCGGTTCGAGACGGCGCTGCGCACCTCGGCCAAGCCGGTGATGCGCACCTTCAGCGCCTACGAGGCAGGGGGCGCACGGTGAGGGTCGAACTGCCGCTTCCCAGCCGCCTTCCGCTCGAAGGGCGCTTCGAGATCGACGACACGTGCATCGACTGCAAGCTCTGCAACGACCTGGCGCCCGAGAACTTCGACGCAGATCTCGACAACGACGTCCACTACGTGTGCAAACAGCCGGAGACGCCCGACGAGCTGGATCGGGTCCTCGACGCATTCGAATCCTGCCCCACCGAATCGATCCGGTACGCAGCGGGGCCCAGTGAGGAGTGATGGCGCAATGTCAAGCCCGGACGATCCGACATCGGCCCACCCATGCGCCGGCCGGCGGCAGATGACCGAACTGGGGCCGGTGGCCGAGAGCTACGACCAACTGCACCGCATCGACCTGCTCGGCGAGGCGCGGGCCGCGCGAGCGGTGCCGGAGGGCACGTACGACTCCACGGTGTGCGCGGTCTTCCAGGCGTCGGAGGTGGGGCTGCTCAACCTGGCCCGGCTGGCGGGCAGGACCCAGGCCGGCGTGCTCGCCGGTGACATCCCGGCCGCCTCCCGCTACGTCCAATGGGCGGTCGGCTTCCACCGGTTGCTGCGCCGTCTCGGCACGGTCATGTTCGCCACCCGCAGCGTCTTCGGCACCGACGTCCGCGCCACCGCGGCCCTGAGCGTCTCCGAGTCCGCCGGCTATGCCGCCTACGTGGACGCGCTGCGCGGACTGGAGGACGCGGCCAAGGGCTCGCTGCTGGCCGCCGCACCCGAGACGGTGCGCTCCACCATCGCCACCAGGAGCATCGACGACCCCCTGTACCGCCTGCTGCACGGCATCCGGACCGCCTGCCACGACGCCACCAAGTGGGAAAGCGACCTCACGGCCGTACCCGTCGGCGTCTGCCGCTCCACCGACGAGCTGATCTCCGCCGAGACCCTGGCGCGGGCGGTCGCCGCCACCGAACTCGACGCGGGCACCCTGCACGGCGAGTTCGTCGCCCTGCACCAGATCCCGGAGATTCTCTGCGCCGAGGCCAACGACCACCTGGAGGTCGCCATCCGGGCGATGCGCGGCGCGGAGCTGAGCCGGGTCGCACAGCACCTGGCGGTCTGCCGGTGGCTGCTCGATCCGGTGGTCGAGGCGCAGCGGGTGATGGCCGAGCACCTGGCGACCGGCGAGTACCACGGGTTCCGGACCAATCTGGGACCCGCGAGCGGCACCCACTCGCTGGCGATCAAACAGCACATGTTCCGGGACCTGTTCAAGCACATGTGGAACGGCCTGGAGGCCTGGCTGTCCTCCCTCGGCGGGCGCTGCCTGGAGGAGACCGTCCAGGACATCGACGCGCACCGCCACGACGACCCGGAGGCCTGGCTGCGCCACACCGTGGTCGACCAGGCGTTCCAGCTGCACTCCGCCCACCAGCAGTGGCGGCACGAGCATCTGCACATGCCCCGCAACTGCCTGGGCAGCGGCGGCACGAAGTCGATGATCGGTGTTCCGGACGGGCCCCAGGCGGTCTACAAGATGCGCGACGCGGCCAACGCCCAGCACTCCCTGGCCGCCGTCCACACGGCGCGCCGCACGAGCCTGGCGAACGCCGTGCCGGACTCCCCCCTCGCCAAGCTCATCACCGATCCCAGCTCGCTGGACTCCGAGTTGATGCGGGTCGTGGGTGAGGCGACGCGCGAGTACTTCCCCCAGGTGCAGGAGCAGAGCTATCAGCCGTTCCGGTCCGGTGCGGCCGAGCGGAACCCGTAGGAGCGCGGACGGTGACCATCCGAGAACCTGACGCCTCCCACAGCGTCACACCCACGTGCGGCACGGCCCTGCCCGGCCCCGCCGGCGGCGCCTGGCGCGGCCCCGACTACGTGGCCAGCCTCAAGGACGAGCGGGAAGTCTGGTGCGACGGACGCCGCGTCGACGTGACCGGCGACCCGGCCTTCCGGCCCATGCTGTCCACGCTGGCCGGCCTCTACGACGCCCAGCACGAGCCCGCGCGGGCGCCGACCATGCTCCACCGCTCCGAGACCTCCGGCAACCAGGTCAGCCTGTCGTACCTGGCACCGACCGACCGCGAGGAGCTGAGCCGCAAGTGGGCCAACTCCCACCGGTGGGCGGAGGCCTCCTACGGCCAGCTCTCCCGGGTGCCCGACTTCATGTCGAACGTCGTGGTCGGCCTCTACGACTTCCGGCACGAACTGGCCAAAGTGGAGCCGGAGTTCGGGCGCAACGCGGAGAACTACTACCACTACTGCCGGGAGAACGACCTCGCGCTGACCCACGGCCTGGGCGACCCGCAGATCGACCGTTCCGCGACCCCCGCCGACCGGCCGGAACTGGGGCTGAGGGTGGTGCGGCGCGACGCCGACGGCATCGTGGTGCGCGGCGCCAAGCAGATCGCCACCCTGGCGCCGTACGCCCACGAGGTGCTCATCTACCTCTCGCCCGCCAACTACCTGCGTGAGGACCCCAGTTACGTCTGCTGGTTCGCCGCTCCGCTGGCCACGCCGGGGCTGCGCGTACTGTGCCGCAAGTCCTACACCGACGGCTCCGACGGCCTGTCCGCGCGCTACGACGAGCAGGACGCCATGCTGGTGTTCGACGACGTGTTCATCCCGATGAACCGCGTCTTCCTGCTGGAGGACTCCCACACCGCCGTCCGCGGCTTCGGCGAGCTGAACAAGTGGTCGCTCTACACCGGCCAACTGCGCTACTACCATCGGCTGCGCACCATGCTCGGCGTCGCCTCGCTGCTGGCCCAGGCGATCGGCGTCGACAAGTTCCGGCAGGTCACGGACCTGCTCGGCGAACTCATTTCCTACGTCGAGATCGTGCGGCTCGGCCTGGCCGCCGTCGACGCCGAGTGCCGGACCACTCCCTCGGGCCTGCTCGCCCCCGGCCCGACGGCCGCGCTCGACGCCGTCGCCGGCGGCTTCTCCACCCGTGCCTCGGCGATCATCCGGCAGATCGGCGCCTCCGGTCTGATCATGCAGCCCTCGGAAGCCGATCTGACGACGCCCGAACTGCGCACGGTGCTGGACACCTACCTGTGCGGGCGCGAGATGCGGGTGGAGGACAAGGCCCGGCTGTTCCGGCTCGCCGCCGACCTCGTCGTCGACCGCTTCGGGATGCGCCAGGAGCTCTACGAGACGTGGAACCGCGGTGACCCCGCCCGGGTCCGCTCGATGCTCTACGCCCGCTATCCCGACCTGGAGCACTGCGAGACCCAGGCCCGAAACCTGGTGGAAGGGCGGAGCGACCACACATGAGCCTCGACCGAATCCGACTCGAAGGCGTCACGACCCACAACCTGCGCTCGGTCGACGTCTCCTTCCCCAAGGGACAGCTGGTCGTCGCCGCGGGCGTCTCCGGATCGGGCAAGTCGTCCCTGGTCATCGACACCCTCTTCGAACACTCCAAGACGCTGTACCTGGGTGCGCTGTCCAGCAAGTCCCTCGACATGGGCGACGGCGACTACCAGTTCGACCGGATCGCGGGAACGCAGCCGCCGGTGGCCCTGCGCCAACGCGACGGCGGCTCCGCCGGCAACCCCCGCTCCACGGTCGGCACCCTCACCGGCCTGGACGGGCTGTACCGGCTGCTGTTCGGGGCCGGCTCGCGGCCGGTCTGCCCGGCCTGCCTCGGCCCGACCGGAGCGGACCTGTTCTGCGACGACTGCGGCTGCTTCGCCGAACCGCACACCGCGAAGCACTTCAGCCCCAACCGCAAGGAAGGCAAGTGCCTTGCGTGCGACGGCATCGGTGAACTCGTCGGCTTCTCCCTGGACCGGATCGTCCCGGACCGTTCCAGGACGCTCACCGAGATCTGGGACGGCGCCGACCCCGGAACGTTCGCCGTGCCCAACATGCGCAAGGCCTTCGAGGCGATGGCCGCGGACACCGGCCTCGACCTCGACCTGCCCTTCGAGAAGCTGAACCCGGAACAGACCGAGCGGGTGCTGCACGGCTCGGACACCGTCTACACCCTCAAGATCCGCAAGGTCACCAACGACGTCCGCTTCGAGGGCATCCTGGGCTTCCTGGAACGCGCCTACAAGAACGCCTCGACGGCCGCCCGCAAGAACGCCTTCGCCCGTTACCTGGCACGGGAGACCTGCTCCGCGTGCGACGGCGGGCGGCTGCGTCCCGAATCGCTCAGGGCCACGGTGGCCGGGCACACCTTCCACGCCTTCCAGAGCGACGAACTCGCCCACTCCGTCACCCGGTTGCGTGACGCGCTCACCTCCGGCGAACTGCCGCCGCAGGTACGCGAACTCGCCTCCGCCATCGTCAGGCAGAGCACCGACATCGACGACGTCGGCCTGGGCCACCTGCAGCTGCGGCGGCCGGTCACCACCCTCTCCGGCGGCGAACTGCAGCGGCTGCTGCTCGCCCAGCACCTGGCCAGCGACCTGACCGGGGTCATGTACGTCCTGGACGAACCGACCGCCGGCCTGCACGAGGCCGACACCGGGAAGGTCCTCACCTCGCTGCGGCGGCTGCGCGACCTCGGCAACACCGTCATCGCCATCGAGCACGACGAATCGGTGATCCGGGCCGCCGACTGGATCGTCGAGCTGGGACCCGGCGCGGGTTCCCGCGGCGGCGAGATCGTCTTCGAGGGCCGGTTCCACGACCTGCTGAACTGCGCCGGCTCCCCGACCGCGACCGCGATGCTGTCGACCGGGCCGGTACGGGCGAGGACCGACCTCACCGGCGCCGACTGGCTCCACGTACGCGGCATCACCCGCAACAACGTCGTGGACGTCACCGCGGACCTCCCGCTCGGCGGACTGACCTGCGTCTCCGGCGTGTCCGGCGCGGGCAAGAGCTCCCTGGTCGCCGGCATCCACGACGCCGTCTCCCGGGCCGTCGCCCGGCGGGCGGCAGGCGCGGCGCCCGACAGCGACCGCGTCGACGGAGCCGACGGCCTGGACGACGTCATCCACGTCGAGCAGCGTCCGATCGGCCGCTCCAGCCGGAGCACCCTCGCCACCTACATCGGCATCAGCGACCACGTCCGCGACGCCTTCGCCGCAAGCGCCGACGCGGTCGAACGCGGCCTGGGACGGGCCGAGTTCAGCCCGAACGTGGCGGGCGGGCGATGCGAGTCCTGCAAGGGACTCGGGCTCGCCGAGATCGAGATGACCCTGTTCAAGAGCGAGTTCGTCGTCTGTCCCGAGTGCGACGGCCGCCGCTTCCAGGACCACGTCCTGCAGGTGCGCCTGGACGGCAGGAACATCTACGACGTGCTGTCCATGACCGTCGAGGACGCACGGGACTGGTTCGACGCCACCGCCCATCCCAAGGTCGCCCAGGCGCTCGGCGTGCTCGACGAGTTCGGCCTGGGATACCTGCAGCTCGGCTGCTCGACCACCACCCTCTCCGGCGGCGAGGCGCAGCGCCTCAACCTGGCCGGCGAACTGCTCAAACAGCGGCGCAGCCGCACCCTGTTCATCTTCGACGAGCCGACGCGCGGCCTGCACGCCGCCGACATCCGTCATCTGCTGGCCCTGTTCGAGCGGCTGATCTCCACCGGCAACACCATTGTGGTCATCGAGCACAACGTGAAGGTGATCGCTCTCGCCGACTGGGTGATCGACCTCGGCCCCGGCGCGGGCCGCGACGGCGGCCGGCTGATACACAGCGGCACCCCCGAGGACCTCGCCGCCAACCCGGCCAGCGTCACCGGCCAGTTCGTCCGCCGACTGCACGACGGAAACGGCGGGACCACACCGGCGCCCGCACCTGCCGAGGCCGCGCCCGCCGAGGCCGCGCCCGCCGAGGCCGCGCCTGCCGAGGCCGCACCGCCGGCTGCGCCACCGGACCTCGGCGTCATCGGCGACCTCCTGCCGCGCGCCGTCACGGTGGTCGCCGGCACGGCCCGGCCGTCCGGGCAGAGCGGGCCGACCCCGTACGGCCTGGTGATCGGCTCGCTCACCGTCGTCTCCGACGAACTCGCCCTGATCGGCTTCCTGGTGCGCTCGCGCAGCACCAGCTGGATCGCCATCGCCGACACCGGCCGGTTCTGCGTCAACATCCTCGGCGAGGACCAGAGGGACCTGTCCGACGCGTTCTCGCAGGGCAGGCCGGACGGCCGCTTCGACACCCTGGCGTGGACGCCGTCCGCCAACGGCTGCCCCCGCCTGTCCGGCGCCGTCGGCACCATCGACTGCACCGTGAAGTCGAGCTACCAGATCGGCGACCACCAGTTCGTCCTGGCCACGGTCGTCGACGCCGACATCGACGCCGGCACCGAGCACCGGCCACTGCTGCGCACCGCACGGGACGACCGCACGCTCGACGAGCACGGGTGGCGCCGCTTCGCCCGGGAAACGGAGGCCAGGTGACGACGACCACGCCCATCGCCACCCACTACGAGCAGTTCCTGCACCTGCTCACCCGCGAGACCAGCGACGCGCCGCCCGGCCGTGACGCGCCCCGCGCACGCTACGGCGAACGCGTCGACACCGCGGGCGTCCCGCACGCCATCGTCATGAACCGCGACGCGTGGATCCTCAACCAGATCGACCTCACCCTGGCACTGGGCCGGCTGCTGGGCGAGGACGACGTCGTCGTCTCGGCCGTACCGTACGAACTGTCGTTCGTGGGCGCCGAGATGGACCGCGTCATCGAGCTGGTCGGCGCCTCGGTGATCAGCGTCGGGACCAGCAGGACCATCTGCCCGATGCCGCGCCTGCTCGGGCTGATCGAGCAGTACCAGGTGACGGCCCTGGTGTGCGCGCCGGGCTTCGCCGCGGAGCTGGCGAGCCTCGCCCGCACCCGCGGGCAGCGGCCGCAGGACTCGACGGTCCGGACGGTCGTCTGCGTGGGGGAGCCCTGCTCCACCGAGCGCCTCGACCGCGTCGGCGCCGTCTGGGCGGCGACGACGGCCACCCTCTACGGGACGCCGACGACACCGACGGCGGCCGTCCCCTGCGAGCGCGGCGCACTGCACCTGTGCGAGCAGCGGCTGCGGGCCGAGGTCGACGGCCACCCGCGCGGCGAGCTCTTCCTGGACGGCTCACCGACCGGCGAACTCGTCGAGCTGCGGTCGGCCGGGCGCGGCTGCGACTGCGGCGCCGCGAGCCGGGTCCTGGTCCCGCTCGGCAGCATGTCCGCCGCCCTGCCCGGACCCGACGCCCCCGTCTCCGCGGTGGACGTGGAGCGGATCGTCTTCCGCCACGCCGGGCTCACGCCGCACTTCGCCTGCACCGTCCAGGACGGAGCCTTCCACGTCGTCTGCGCCGTGGCGGAGGCGGAATCGCCGGCCGGTGGCGCGCTGCGGCGGGTGATCCGCGGCGAGATCGGCGACGCGCTCGGCGTCGCGGCCGAGGTCACCGTCGTCGACGCGAAGGACTGGAGCACCGCCACGTCATGACCTGCACCCGGCCGCGGCGAGCAGTCGCGGCGGCCGACCCACCGGTGGCATCGCACATCGCGAGGAGACAAGACGTATGAGGGTAGCGGTAGTACAGACCCAATGGGTCGACGACCACGAGGACGGTCTGCGCAACGCCCATCAGGCGATCGAGGACGTCTGCGACGGCGGCGACATCGACCTGGTGTGCTTTCCCGAGTTCCTGCTCGGCCCGCCGTGGTACATGCCGGGGCAGGACGGCCTGAAGGGGCGCACCGACACACCGATTCCCGGGCCGATCGTCGACGGCTTCCAGTCCCTGGCCCGCACGCTCGGCACGCACATCCTGCTGGGCTCGATCGTCGAGGACACGCAGGACGGCATGTACCGCAACACGTCCCTGCTGATCGGCCGGCAGGGCGACATCACCGGACACGCCGTCAAGGCGCACGCCTTCGGCAACGAGATGGTGGTGTGCCGCCAGGCGGACTCCCTCGGCGTCATGTCCACCGAGTTCGGGAAGATCGGCATCGCCGTCTGCTCGGACTTCTGGATCCCGGAGGTCATCCGGATGCTGGCGCTGGCCGGCGCGCGGACCGTCTTCGTGCCGGGCGGGACGCTGGGCCAGAACCAGCCGCTGATGGTGAACGCGCTGCGCACGGCGGCGTACCTGAACGACGTCAACATCGTCTACGCCAGTTCGGTCGGCGTCGTCCGCGGCAAGCGCGGGGACCGGCTCGTGGAGATCCACTTCGCCGGCACCAGCCTGGTCACCCTCCCCGAGGGCGTGATCGCACAGGCCGGCAGCGACAAGCCGGAGGTGCTCGTCGTCGACATCGACGAACCGGCGCCCGGCGACGGCCACCGCTGGCAGCGGCTGCGCAGGCCGGAGGCCTACCAGCGGCTGCTCACTCCCTATGCCGGAGCCGACCGGGACCTCGCCGAGGAACTGCGGGCGAGCCTGACCGGGGGCGGCGGCCCGGACCGGGGCCCGACCGCCGCCGCGACCAGCGCCAGTGAGGGGACCCGCCCGTGACCGTCTTCGTAGCGCAGCACGCCCGCCGGGCGACCCCCGAGGCGACGGCCGCCGCCGTGCTCGACGACCTGGAGAACCGGGTGAGCGACGACGCCTCCTTCGTCGTCCTGCCCGAGAACGCCTTCACCACCGCCCCAACCACCGGCGACGGCGTCCCGGCACTGCCCGAGCCGCTGCGCGCGCGGTGCCTGGAGCGCCTGACGGCCCTGGCCCGGACCCGGGGCGCCTACGTGCTCACCGGCTCCTGGCCGGAGGAACGGCCCGACGGCGCGCCGATGCAGGTGGCCCGGCTGCTGGACCCGAGCGGATCGGTGTGCGCCCAGGTGGAGCGGCCGATCCTGCCCGACGGGACGACCGGCACCGGCGACGACTTCCCCGTCGTGGAGACGCCCTACGGCCGCGTCGGAGTGCTCCTCGGCCCCGACTTCTGGCTGGTCGAACCGCCGCGCATCCAATGCCTGGCCGGCGCCGAACTGCTCCTGGTGGCCGGATCCCTCGACGGCACCCGGCAGGCCGCGCAGCGCGCCGCGGTGTGGGGCATCGCGACCATCAACACCGTCGCGGTCGCCTTCGCCGGTTCGCTGAGCGAGCGCTGCGGCGGGGGCAGCGCCGTCGCGCTGCCCGAGGGATTCACCGCCGAGGCCGGCACCGACGAGGTCGTCCTCCAGGCCCCCTGGGACGTCGAGAAGATCCGGCACCTGCGCGAACCCGACCTGCGCTTCCAGCAGACGCTCTGGTTCGGGCTGTGGGCACGCCGGACCGAGCTCTACACCGACCTCACGGTGCAGGGGAGCTGAGATGCGCAACGCCGGACTTCCCGCCTCCGACGTGCGAGGACGGATCGCGACCGAGCTCGCGGACGACGTGCCGTGGAACCGGGTGCTGAACTCCATCTGCACCCAACCCCACCCCCTGGGGGCCGAGATGGCGTCCGCCGCCGCGCACACCAACCTCGGCGACGTGCGCATCTTCCGCGGCACCAAGCGGATCGAGCGCAAGGTCGTCCGGCTGCTGCTCGATCTGCTGGGCAACCCCGGCGGCTCGGGGAACCTGGTGTCCGGCGGCACCGAGGCCAACCTCGTCGCCATGCTGGTGGCCCGCGAATCGGCGCGCGCCCGGGGGCGGTTGACCGGCCGGCCCGAAGTCGTCGTCAGCAGCACCGTGCACTTCTCCTTCACGAAGATCTTCGGCCTGCTGGGGCTCACCCCGGTCGTCGTCCCCGTCGACGACGGCCTGCGGCTGCCGGCCGCCGAGGTCGCCCGGCGCATCGGCGAGCACACCGTCGCCGTCGTCGCGACCGCGGGCAGCAGCGAGTTCGGGGTGGTCGACGCGGTCGACGAGATCGGCCCGGCGATCTCCGGCCGGGACGTGCACCTGCACGTGGACGCGGCCACCGGCGGCTTCATCATCCCCTTCGCCCGCGAACTGGGCCACGACCTGCCCCAGTTCGACTTCACCGTCGACGGCGTCGACTCGATCACCATCGACCCGCACAAGTACGGACTGGCCAACGTCCCGGCGGGGGCCGTCCTGTTCAAGGGCGCCCAGGACGCCGGACGCTTCGCGTTCGACTCGTTCTTCGTGGATACGCCGGTGCACAACACCCTGCTCGGCACCCGCCCGGGCTCCGCCGCGGTCTCGACCTACGCGGTGCTGGAGCACCTGGGGCGCGAGGGCTTCACCGCCATCACCCGCACCAACTTCGAGGTGACCGAGCACCTGGTGGCCGGACTGCGCGCGGCCGGACACGAGTTGGCCGTCGAACCGCAGCTGAACATCGTGGTGGTCAAGATGGAGCACGCGGTCCGGATCTCGCAGCTGCTGGAGTCCTGGGGGTGGATCGTCTCCACCTCCAAACGCTTCGGTGAAACCCTGCGGCTGGTCGTCACCCGGCACGTGACGGCGACGATGGTCGACGAATTCCTGCCGGTGCTGGAACGGGCCCGCGCACACGTCGCTTCCGAGGCGGCCCTGCGATGAGCCTCTTCCGTGGCCCCGGTACCCGGCTGGCCGCCCTGCAGATGCGGATCGAGCCCGGGCAGCGGGAGGAGAACCTGGCGCGGGCCGCCAAGCTGCTGTCCACCGCGCGGGAACGCGAGACCGACCTGGCGTGTCTGCCGGCGACGTTCGCCACCGGCCTGAACTTCCCCACGCTGCGCACCGACGCCACCGCCGAGGACGGCCCGGTCGTGGAGTTCCTCGCCGAGCAGGCGCGCACCCTGGGCCTGCACATCGCCGCGGGTGTGCTGCTGTCGGCCGGACGCGACGTCTTCGACGCCGCCGTGCTCGTCGGCCCCTCCGGCGAACCGCTCGGCTGGTATCGCCGCGCCTGTGTGTGGGCCGGCGAGTCCGCGTACATCTCCACCGGGTCGCCGGGCGAGGTGATCGACACACCGGTCGGGCGGATCGGCCTGCAGGTCAGCTACGACCTGCGGTTCCCCGAGGCGAGCCGGCCCTACCTCGCCCAGGACGCCGACCTCGTCGTCTGCGTGGCCAACCTCTTCGGCCCGTTCTCGCATCCGTTGCGCTCGATCTGCCGGGCGCGGGCCGCCGACAACGAGTGCGCGCTGGTCTTCGCCGGCGGCGTCGGGGAGAACCGCTTCGCGAACATGACCTACCTCGGCCACAGCATGATCGTCGACGGCCTGGTGCAGGACGCCCGCCACGACCCCGAGGCGGACATCCTCGCCGAGGCCGGCCCGGGGTCGCACGAGACGGTGATCGACGCGGAAGTGCACTGGCGGCAGCGGCGCAGGACGCGCGCCGGCCTGCCCTTCCACGACGACCTGCGGTCGACCTGGACCACGACCCACGGGAGCCGCGCCCGATGAGGACCATGCGTGTGCAGCCGGAGTCCGGCTGGCTCGGCGACGTCCTCGGACTCGTCGCCATCGACATGCGGCAGTTCTTCGACAACCGCCTCTTCGCGATCTCGACGCTGCTGACGTCGGTGTCGATGGTGCTGGCGTTCGGGGCGGCCACCGACCAGATGGTGAGCCCCACGCCGGCGGCGGCCAGCTACTTCGGCTTCGTCTTTCCCGGCATCGTCGGGGCCGGGATCATGTTCAGCTGCACCTACACCGTCGGCTACACGGTCATCATCGACCGCAACCGCCGCACCATCGAGGACCTGATCCTCTCGCCCCTCTCGTACTCGGGGTTCCTGCTCGCCCGCCTCGTCGGCGTCGTGCTCAAGTGCCTGTTCCAGTTCGCCCTGGTGGTCCTGCTGGGCGTCGGCGTCTTCGACGCCCGCATCGAGTCGGTGCCGCTGTTCCTGCTCGGCTTCCTCACCGCCTGCACGGCCTTCGCCGGCCTCGGCATCCTCGTCGCCACCTACACCAACGAGATCTCCTTCCCGGCGGTCGTGAACATCATCGTCATCCCGCTCATGTACTTCGCCGGGATCTTCTTCCCGCTCGCCAACCTCGGAACGCTCGGCGACGTCTTCGCCAGGCTCCCGCTCGCCGTGCACGTCGAGATCTTCCGCGCCGCCACCTCGCCGGACGTCCCGGCCGCAGCCTCCACGACCGCCCTCGCGGTGGCGTACTCGTTCCTGGCCGTCGGCATCGCCGCCTGGTCGTTCCGCAGGAGGATCGGCCATGGCTGACCCCACGAGCGCCGGCGCACCGGTGCTGTCGGTGTCCCGGCTCGCCCACCGGGTGAGCGCCGGCTTCGCGCTGCGCGGAGTCGACTTCTCGGTGGCCGCCGGCGAGGGCGTGGCCGTCATCGGCACCAACGGCGCCGGGAAGACCACCCTGATCCGCCTCGTCGCCGGCCTGCTGCGCCCGGCCGCCGGCGAGGTGCGCATCTGCGGCACCCCGCCCCGCCGCTGGGGGCAGGTCAGCCGCCACATCGGCTACGTCCAGCAGGCCAAGGACCTGCCCGACGGCGTCACCGTCGAGACGTACGTCAAGCACCAGCTCAAACTCCGCCGGGCCGGCCCCGGCCGGTACGAGGAGCTGATCGCGCTGGCGGACCTGGAGCGGTACCGCCACCAGTACGTCCGCTCCCTGTCCGGCGGCAGCCAGCGCAAGCTGCATGTCATCTGCGCCGTCGCGCACCGGCCCGACCTGCTGATCCTCGACGAGCCGACCACGGGCCTGGACCCCACGGCCCGCGAGACGCTGCTGGAGCTGCTGCGGAGCCTGAAGAAGGACGGCGTCGGCGTGCTCTTCGCCAGCCACCACCGCGACGAACTCCTCGCGCTGGCCGACACGGTGGTGGTGCTGCACCAGGGCCGCCAGATCGAGGACGCCTCGCTCGAGGCCGTCACCCGGTGGGGCGAGCGCTCCAGCCTGATCCTGGAGGCCTTCGGCGAGGCCCACCTCGCGCCGCTGCGCGCCTGGGCCGAGCGGCAGGCCACGCCCCGCGGCCTGATCCGTGCCGTCCACCCCGTCGAGCACGGCGTGAAGCTCGACCTGCCCGACGGTGACCACCACAACACGCTGGCCGCGACGGTCGCGCGGGCCCACGCCGCCGGCCTTCCCCTGCGCTGCGCGTCCTACTTCCAGCCCACCCTGGCGGACGTCGTCCGTTCCATCGTCGATCAAGTCGAACTGGGGGACCTCGCATGAGCATCACCACCACGACCACGAGCATGCCGTTCTGGAAGGAATATCCCGAACGCGACAGCGAGTGGGTGCGGCAGTACCCGACCAAGCACGTGCCGGTGAACGAGGAGGAGGTGTTCGCCCGCAAGCCGATGGGCGTGTACGTCCACATCCCGTTCTGCAACCGGCTCTGCTTCAGCTGCCCGTACATCAAGCACCAGACCGACCGCGACCTGACCCGCACCTACCTGGAGGCGCTGAAGGCGGAGATCACCAACTACGCGGGCCGGCCCTACGTCCAGGACCACGTCATCACCCTCGGCTACATCGGCGGCGGCACCCCGACCGCGCTGACCGCACCCCAGCTCGACGAACTGCTGGGCCACCTGTTCGGCAGCCTGAACGTCGCCGAGGACGCCGACTTCTCGATCGAGACCACCCCGGTCGACATCAGCGAGCGCAAGGCCAACGTCCTTCTGGAACGGGGCATTCGGCGCATCAGCCTCGGCGTGCAGACCTTCGTGCCGGAGGAACTGAAGAACATCGGCCGCCCCAACGACCCGGAGATGCTCAAGGAGAGCATCAGGCTGCTGCGCCGGTGCGGATTCGAGAACATCAACATCGACCTGATGCACGGCATCAACGGGCAGACGATGGAGAGCTGGGAGCACAGCCTGGACGTCGCCATCGAGCTCGGGGTCACCTGCATCTCGTTCTACACGTACATGGAGTTCGCGCAGGTCTCCACCAAGCGCAGGAAGCTGCCGCCGGTCCCGGAGAAGGCCGTCGTCGACGAGATGTTCCTCTTCGCCGCGGAGAAGCTCTCCAGGAGCGGCTTCCTCGGCTACTACGGCGACTGCTTCGCCAAGCCCGGCTACCAGCCGAAGTACGGCGAGACCTCGTGGAGCGAGGACGTGCCCATCATCCCGCTCGGCCCCACCGCCACCGGGCACCTGCGCGACCACTGGTACTTCAACGAGCCCGACATCGGCCGCTACATCCAGACGGTGATGGAGGGCCGGCTGCCGATCTCCATGGGCAAGCACATCACCAAGCCGGAGGCGATCCGCCGCTCGATGGTCCTCGGCGTCAAGGCCGGGCGGGTCAACCGCGAACGGTTCCGCCGCATCCACGGCGTCGACTTCATGGAGATGTTCCGCACCGAGATCGACGACCTGGTCGACAAGGAACTGATCACCGCCGACGATGACGGCATCGTGGTGACCGGCCCCAAGGGCTGGTACTACCTGGACAACATCTCCAAGGCGTTCTACTCGCCGGAATACCGCCGCTACCCCCAGCATCTGGGCGCGGACATCTCCCACTTCATCTCCTCGCAGCCGATCCCGCTGCAGATCACCCCCCGGCCCACGGCCGAGGAGGTCGGCCATGACCACTGAGACCCGACTGCTCGACCTCGGCGACCGCGTGCCGCAGCCGGCACCGCACGACGACATCGACAAGGTGCGCTTCTACGACCTCGGCATGCGCCGATCCGCGCTGATGGCGTACCAGCGGCCCAGCGACCGCATCCTGGCCCACGTCCGCGAGGGCATGACCGACCTGGTCGAGGTCGGCTTCAACACCGGCCTGCTGTCGCTGCACGTGGCCGGCAAACTGCCGGACCTGGCCGTGTCCGGGGTGGAGGAGAACCAGAACCTCGTCGACGTGGCCGAGGACAACCTGACCCTGGCCGTGTGGGCCAACACCGCGGGCGACGTCGAGTTCGAGATGGCCAAGCTGAGCCGGCTGCCGTTCCCGGACGACTCCGCGGACATCGTCTTCTCGTTCTCCTCCCTGCACCGCTGGCGCCGGCCGGTGGAGACGCTGAAGGAATGCGCCCGGATCTGCAAACCCGACGGCGTCGTGATCATCGAGGACATGAACCGGCACGCCGAGGAGGGGCACATCACCTTCATCCTGCAGTTCGTGAAGGAGGGCGGCGAGGAGTTCATGCGCTCGCTGCAGGCCGCGTACACCCGCGAGGAGGCGGCCGACCTGCTGCAGGAGGCCGGCCTGACGGACTGGCAGGTGGTCGAGGAGGACCTCGGTCTGGTGATCTCCTCGCGTCCCCTCGGGCCGGTGAGCCCGTGATGCCGGGGACCTCGATCGCCGTCGTCCAGATGGAGTCCAAGCTCGGCAAGCCGGCCCAGAACCTGCGCCGGGCCGAGCACTACATAGGCGAGGCCGTCGAGCAGGGGGCGGACCTGATCTGCCTGCCCGAGGCGTTCTCCACCTCCGGCAACATCCTGGAGGTCGCGGACGTGTCGGTGCCCGTCCCGGGGCCGGAGACCGCGTTCCTGTGCGAGCAGGCGGAGCGGGCGGGCGCGCACGTCGTGGCCGGTCTGCTGGAGCGCGGCGAGGACGGCAGGTACTACAGCACCTCGGTGCTGGCCGGCCCCGAGGGGACCCTGCTCGGCACCTACCGGCGCGTGCACTGCCACGAACTGGAGGCCCGCTACCTCTCCGGCGGAACCCAATACCCGGTCTTCGACGTGGAGTTCGGGCGCATCGGCCTGATGCAGGGCTACGACATCAACTTCCCCGAGGTCGCGCGGGAGTACTGCCGCCGCGGAGCCGACATCATCGTGTGCTCCGCGCTGGTGCCCGAGATGTTCGCCTACGTGGCCAACATGCGCCTGCCGGTGCGGGCGGTGGACGCCGAATGCGTCATCGCGTTCGCGTCCGGCATCGGCACCAACCTGTACGCGGGCTTCGGCTACATGGGGTGCAGCCAGATCCTGGCGGATCCGCTGTTCCTGGAGGCCGAACGCTTCGACTTCGTCGACGGCGACGAACGGATGGTGGACCTCGGCAAGGAGCCGGGCGTCGGCGTCGTCGACATCGACCTTGACCGCATGCGCCGCTACCGCGCCAAGGCCACCCTGCGCGGCGATCTGAAACCGGCGACGTACTGGCAGCTCGGAGAGTGACGTCCCATGCGAGTGCTGCTCATCTCCACCAACAAGATCCGGGTGCCACGCCCGGCCCTGCCGATCGGCATGGCCTACATCAGCGCCGCGCTCAAGCACGCCGGACACGACGTCGACGTCCTGGACCTGCTGTGGGAGTCCCGGGAGCTCAAGGCCGTCCGCGAGAGGCTCACCGGCAACACCTACGACGTCGTCGGCATCGCCGTACGCAATCTGGACAACCTGACCTTCATCGACCCGGTCTTCTTCGGCCCGATGACCGAGAAGATCGTCCAGTGCGTGCGCAAGTACACCAGCGCCACGGTCGTCCTCGGCGGATCCGGCTTCTCGGTCGAGCCGCTGTCGTTCTTCGAGTACGCCCAGCCGGACTACGGCATCGCCGGTGAGGGCGAGGCCGGCATCGTGCAGCTGCTGGACCACCTCGAGGGCGGCGGACGCCGGGAGTCGATCTCGGGACTGTGCTACCTCGACGACGACGGCAAGTTCTGCCAGAACCCGTCCAACTCCGCCTTCGACCTGGGGGCGTTGCAGCCCGACCGGTCCGTCTACGACCCCCGCTACTTCGAGGAGGGCGTCTCGGCGGCCTCCGATCTCACCCGGGACCACCAGCCGGCCATCGAGACCCTGCAGACCAAGCGGGGCTGCAAGCTGTTCTGCTCGTACTGCATCATCCGCAAGACCGAGGGCAAGGGCGACCGGTTCAAGGACCCGGCCGAGGTCGTCGGCGAGATCCAGCGGGCCATGGCGGAGAACCCGGCCGTGCGGGAGTTCGAGATCGTCGACGCCACCTTCAACTACCCCATGGAGTACGCCGCCGAAGTGTGCGAGGAGATGATCCGCGCCAAGCTCGACGTGCCCTGGTACTGCCAGCTGACGCCGAACGCGGTCACGCCGGAGTTCGTCGACCTGCTGCACGCGGCCGGCTGCATCCGGGTGGACCTCGGCACCGACGCCCTCACCGACGAAGCCCTGTCGGACCTGATGAAGGGCTTCGACATGGCGCGGGTCCTGGAGATCGACCGCCTCTTCACGGCCAGCCCGATCGAGCACACCCACTGCATCTTCCTCGGCGGGCCGGGGGAGACCCCGCAGGCCCTGAGGGAGTCGATCCGGTTCACCGAGCGGTTCCTGAACCCGGCCCAGATCTACGCCAACCTCGGCATCCGCATCCTCAGCGGCACCAAGCTCCAGCGCCAGGCCGTCAAGGCCGGCATCCTGCGGGAAGGCCAGGGCACCTTCGTCCCCGCCTTCTACGTGGAGCCGGCGATCCTCGAGGACCGCGAGACGCTCGACTTCGTCCGCGACGCCTACCTCAGCCACAAGAACTGGTACCTGTGGTGGGGCCTGGGCGGGCAGAACCTGGCCGACCGCTCCACGGACACCATCCGGGCCGTGGTCGAGATGCAGCAGGAGTACGACTACGTCATGCAGGGCAAGCCGCGCCTGGAACGTGCGCCGCGGCCGACCACCCAGCCCCTCAAACTCACGATCGGCACCTCATGACGGATGTCGCGGCGGCCGCCGACGGGCTGCTCAAGACGCTGGCCTCCCAGGCGGATCCGGACTTCGCGGCGGGCATGCAGCGGTACTTCCCCCACGACGTCCGGGCGCTCGGCGTCGGCAACGCCGCCGTCGCCGAGATCGCCACCGACTACGTCCGGGAGCGGCGCGATGTCCCCGCGCCGACGTGGCTGGCCCTGGCGGAGGCGGTGCTGGCGCGCGCCGAACACCACGAGGAGGTGCTGCTGGGCTTCGCGGTCCTGCACAAGGTCGCCAGGACCGGATGCGGCGGCGAGCTGCTGGAGCGCTGCGAACACTGGCTCGGTACGTACGTGTCCAACTGGGCGCAGTGCGACGACCTGTGCCTGAAGCTGCTGTACCCGTTCTTCCTCGGCCACCTGGACCTGATCCCGCACACCCGGCGCTGGGTCGAGTCCGCCTCCCCGTGGGCCAGACGCGCCGCGAACGTGGCGGTCGTGAAGTTCGTCCGGCGTCCGGTGGGGCGGACGCTCTTCGAGCTGCCGACGTCGCACGTCTTCGGCAACTGCGTCCGGCTGATGCACGACGACCACGTCTACGTGCAGAAGGGCTGCGGCTGGCTGCTCAAGGTCACCGCCGAGACCCGTCCCGACGAGGTGGCCGCGTTCCTGCGCACCTGGCACGCGGACATGCCCCGCGACACCTTCCGGTACGCGGTGCGGAAGATGGACCCGCCGCTGCGCCGGTCCTTGATGGCACTGGGACAGGGGGTGACGCGATGACCGCGACCGGCCGCTACGTCCACCGGCGGGGCATCCACTGCGAGACGGCCTGCCAGTGCGCCCTCCTCGCGGCCGCCGGACACACCGTGGACGAGGAGGTCGTGTTCGGGCTGGACGCGGGATTCGGCTTCTCGTTCTTCCCGGCCGACGGCAACGCCCCGGACATCGCCGTCGGCAAGCAGGCCGTCATGCCGCTGCGAGCGGCGCGGCTGATGGGCGTCGAGGTCACCCTGCACACCCCGAAGTCCGCCGCGGGCCTGGCCCGACTGCTCGAGTCGGCGCCGGCGGTCATGGCCCGGGTGGACCTCGGTCTGCTCCCGTACTGGGGCCTGGACGGGCGCTCCTCCTTCGGCGGGTACTTCGTCAACGTCGTCCGTGCCCTGGGCGCCGACGCCTTCGAGGTGTCGGACCCGGCGTTCGACGCCCCGGTCTCCGTCACCGCGGCCGAGCTGCAGGAGGCCCGCACCAGCCGCGACTCCCCGCCGCTGAACCCGGAGGGGAAGGTGTACGTCTTCGGCGCGCCGCGCAGAACGCCGCGGCTCGGCCTCGTCGGCCCGGTGGCGGTGCGCACCCTGTGCCGCGAGGTCCTCAGGCCCGGCAGCCGGAACCTGGGCATCCCCGGGATGAAGCTGCTGGCCACGACGGCAGCGTCCTGGCCGCGGTCCAAGCACGGCGAGGCCGAGGACGTGGACCTGGCGGGCAAGGCGGTGCGCATCGACGCCCTGGCACGCCAACTCCTGCACCTGGGACGGCAGATCGAGTCGTTCGGCACCGGCGGCGGACTGTTCCGCCCGATGCTCGGCCGCTACCTGGCACAGCTGGCCGACAGCACCGGCGACGCACGCTACGCCGACGCCGCCGGACAGTTCCACGAGAGCGGCCGGCTGTGGTCGGCCCTGGGCCGCGCACTGCTGGCGGCCGGGGCCACCGCCACCGCACGCGACGACCTCACCACCCTCGTGGACGCCGTGGCCGACACGGCACGGTCCGCGATGCCCATCGAGAAGCGGGCGCTCACCGCGCTCACCACCCTGTAGCCGCGAGGTGAGACATGCCCACCGAGGACGAGTCGGTACTGCTCCAGGGCCCCGAACGCTGGAACGCGCATGCCCGAAGGCGCCGGGCACAGGGCCCGTTCCGGCCCGACCTGCGCAAGGCGGCGCTGCACGGCGCCGACCTGCGGGGCGCCGAACTCGCCGGCGCGGACCTCACGGACGCCGTGCTGAGCGAGTCGTACCTGATGTCCGCCGATCTCAGGGGCGCGAATCTGGAAGGCGCCAACCTGTGCGAGGCGTACCTCATCCTCACGGAGCTGAACGACTGCCGGCTCGTCGGCGCGAACCTGGACGGCGCGGACCTCAGCGGCGCCGATCTGACCGGCGCCGAACTGGACACGGACTTCCGGCGGTCGGCCGTGATTTCGGACTACCTCACGATCTGGCCCGGCGAAAGGAGCCCCTCATGATCATTCTGGGCTACAACGGATTCGGCAAGTCCGCGGACATCTTCGGGCGCCTCTTTCGCGCCACCGGAATCGACCGCCACCTGCTCTACGGCCACGACTCCTCCGCCGCCCTCCTCATTGACGGGAAGCTGGTCGCCGCCGTCGAGGAGGAACGGCTCAACCGGGAGAAGAAGACCTCGAAATTCCCGGTCAACGCGATGCGCTGGTGCCTGGATTCGGCCGGGATCACCTTCGACGACGTCGACACCTTCGCCTTCTCCTGGAATTTCTCCCAGGACGTGGTGAACAAGATGATCGCCGAGATCACCGAGGACGGTACGGCGACCGTGGAGTCGAAGTTCGCCCGCCTGCAGCGTTTGGCAGAGACCCATACGGCGCTGTTCAGCGAGGAGGCGACCCGGGCCGACCTCCTCGAATACACCGGCCACCGCGTGAACCCGGAGAAACTCCTCCGGGTCCCGCACCACATCGCGCATCTGATGACCGGATATCACCTCTCGGGCGGCGGGGACGCGGCATTCCTGGTCAGCGACGGCCGCGCCGAATGGCTTTCGTCGATCATGGGCGAGGTGCGCGACGGCGAGACGAAGATCTTCGACGACGTCACCATCGACTCACGGCACTCGCTGGCGATGCTCTTCTCCGTCGTGACGCGCTACCTCGGATTCGTCCCGAACAACGACGAGTACAAGGTGATGGGGCTGGCCGGCTACGGCCCGCCCCCCGAGCCGAACCCGTTCCTCACCGACGTGGTCGAGGTCTGCCCCGACGGCACCTACAGGATTCCCTATCCGGCGAACGCCGTACCCGCCTACTACGAACTCTTCGACCGGGTCTTCGGCGGAGACCCGCAATGCCGGGAGGAGTTCGACTACCGGGTCCGCGTGGCCAGTGCGGCACAGCACATGCTCGAGACGGTGACCGCCGGGCAGATCCGCACCCTCGAGGCCCGCAGCGACCTGTCCCGCGTGATCTTCGAGGGCGGACTCGCCCTGAACTGCGTCAACAACAGCAAGCTGCTGGAGCGTTCACGCTTCACCGAGATGGACGTCAGCTTCGGCGCCAGCGACGTCGGCGTGGCCATCGGCGCGGCCCTGTACGCCGGCCGGCAGGCCGGCACACCGCCCCGGGCCGGCAGGTCACCGTACCTGGGCCCCAGCTACGGCGGCCGGGAGATCCAGACGGCCCTCCAGCACTACGCCGACCAGGTCACCTGGCGGGAACTGGACCCCGAGGACGTGCCCCGGGAAGCCGCGACCCTGATGCGGGAGCGCTGCGTCGTCGGCTGGTTCCAGGGGCGCCTCGAGTACGGGCCGCGCGCCCTGGGCAACCGCAGCATCCTGGCCAATCCGAGGTTCCCCGACATCAAGGACATCATCAACGAACGCATCAAGCACCGCGAGCAGTTCCGGCCCTTCGCCCCCGTGGTCCTCGAACACCTCGCGCCGGACGTCTTCGAACTCGGCAAGAAGACGTCCTCGCCGTACATGACCTTCGTCGTCCCGGTGCGGCCCGAGTACCGGGAGAAGATCCAGGGCGCCTGCCACGTCGACGGCACCTCGCGGATCCAGACGGTCACCGAGGACAGCAACCCGCTCCTCGCCGAACTGCTGCGTCGGTTCACCGAGTTCACCGGGATTCCCTGTCTGATCAACACCTCGTTCAATGTCGCCGGCGAACCCATCGTCTGTTCCCCCGCCGACGCTCTGGCCTGCTTCCTCAAGACGGAGATGGACCACCTGTTCCTCGGCAACTTCCTGGTCTCGCGGACTTCTGGCGAATGAACGCCTTTTCGGCCGCGGACGCCGACCGCCGATGAGGGGGCTGCGCTACGATCCACGCGGAGAAGGGGAGAGGTGAACAAGTGTCGCTTTTACAGGCGGACCCGTTCGTCGGCAAACACTGCGAGTCGACCACCCTCGTGAATCTGCTGCGGCAGCAGGAGATCGACCTGTCGGAATCCATGGTCTTCGGTATCGCCGGCGGCCTGTCGTTCATCTACTGGCGGACGAAGCAGATGCCGACGCCGTTCGTCGGCGGCCGTATCAAGCCCGACACGCTGTCCGCCCATCTCGCCGACGCGCTGAACCTCCGGCTGTCCGTGCACGAGACCTCCTCGGTGAAACGGGCGAAGGAACAACTGCTGGCAGACCTTGAATCCGGAACCGTCGTCGGCCTCAAGCTCGACCGCTACTTCCTCGACTACTCCACCGACGACTTCCGTTTCGCGGCACACTACGTCGCCTGCGTCGGGCACGACGACGACCGTTTCGCGCTGGTGGAAACGCAGCCGCTCGGCCTGCGATGGGCCACCGGCGAATCCCTCACGACCGCACGCGACGCGCGCGGCCCGATGAGTTCACGCAACCGCGCATTCACGCTCACCCGCCGGAAGGGCGGCCTTCCCGATCTCGGGGAAGCCGCCCGCAACGGCATCAGAATGGCGGCGGAGAACATGCTGAATCCGCCGATCTCCAACTTCGGGTACAAGGGCATGCACAAGGTCGCCGATCTCATGCCGCAGTGGCTCGACGACCTCGACTCGCCCGCGGACAGCCTCCCCGAGATCAGCACGATCATGGAGGACGCGGGAACGGGCGGGGGCCTGTTCCGCGCGATGTGGGCGGACTTCCTGGCGGAGACCGCACAGCTCACGGGCATCACCGGCTTCCAGGAGACCTCGGACGCCTACCGCGAGGTGTCGAGGAAGTGGACCGGAGTGGCCGGCCTCCTGCAGGAGGCCGGGACCGACGCGTCGCGGGAAGCCCTCCACAGCGCGTCGAAGCTGGTGCACGAGGCCGCCGAGGAGGAACAGCACCTGATGGGCCGTCTCCTGGAGCTGTCGAGCTGATCCCCGGCCCCGCGGGGAACGCGGCCGGGCTGAAGGCAACGCCCCGGCGGATGCGCTACCGGTCCGCGAGAAGCGGCGTAACGATCTTCCTGATCTGTCCTTCCGCGACGCCGCGGGAGGCGGGCGCGGCGATACGGCCCTTGCGGTCGAGGAACATCAGGATGGCCGACTGATCCGCCGGCTCTGACATGTGCACGAGAGAACCCGGTGGACGGCTTTCCCCGCCGGCCGCCGCGTGACGTCGTGGACCGAACGCCCGGACCCCGGTGGCCGCTGCCCGGTGGGTGACTGGAATGATGGCGACCGCCATGAGCGTCCCGATACGTGCCGCCGCCGACCTGAGGCTGCTGAGAGCCACGGTGTTCTCCGCGGTCTGTGTGGCGCTGTCGGCCGGCGGGCACGTCCTCGCCTCGGGCACCTGGATCCCGCTGTGGTCGCTGGCCGCCGGCTGGGCCGGAGTGCTGTGCGTCGTGGGGCCGCTGGCCGGACGGGAACGTTCGCTGTCCGCCATCGCTCCCGCCCTGCTCGCCGGAGAGGTCGGCCTGCACCTGCTCTACTGCCTGGGGCAGCGCTCCGCCATGTCCGGCGGCGGGGACGGCCGGGCGAGCCGGGTGGTGGCGCTGGCCGAACGGCTGTTGTGCGGCGGGCAGCCGGCGCACCTGACGGCACCGCAGGCGGCCCGCATCCTTCGGCAGGCGCACATCGACCCGGCCCGGGCCGCGGACGGTGCGCACACGATGTCCGGGATGGCGGGGATGGCCGGAATGACCGGGCATGGCGCGCACGCGATGTCGACGGCCTCGATGTTCACCCTGCCCATGTTCGCCGCCCATCTGGCCGCGGCCGTGGTCACGGGCTGGCTGCTGCGCCGTTGCGAGGCCGCGCTGTGGGGGGTCGTCCGGCTGCCCGCGCTGTGGGCCGGTCAGACGGCCCGGCTCGTCCTGCTGGGATGCCTGGGCGGCCTGCTGGCCGTCGTCCGCAGGCCGGCGGTGGCGGCCCTGCTGGAGCGGCTGGCGGCCGGACTCGGCCGGCACCGGGCGGAGCACGACCGGGCGCGGGGGCCGGCGTCCGCCGTGCTGTGGACCTGTGTCGCCCGGCGGGGCCCGCCCGTGGTGGGCGTGGCGGCCTGAGCGTATCCGCTCCCGCGGGTGCCCCGAGGCTGCCCAGGTGCCACCGGCGAGACCCTCGCTCCCGGGGCCGGGCTTCCCGAACTGCCCGCGCCGCGGCGGACCTTCCTCCGCCGCGCCGCAACGGCACCGCACCCGCACGGTGCGCCGGACCGCTCGCGTCCCGCCCGCCGCGCGTGCAGTGATCCGCTCCCCGCGGAAGCGCGCGAGGTACCGCAAGGTACGGGCCGCTCGCCGTTCTCGTACGCCGGTCGTGTGCGCTGTCCCCCTCCGGGGAGCGGGCGCCGCGCGACCCACCGCCTCCCTCTGGAGTTCTGCCATGCCTCCTGCTCCCACGCGACGGCTGAGCGCCGTCGCGGTCCTGGCCGTCGCGGCCGGGCTGGGCCTGACCGCCTGCGGCACCTCCGGCAGCCGGCCGGCCGCCGTCGTCTCCACCCCTTCCTCCTCGGCGGCGCCCGGCACGGTCACGCTGGACACACCGGACGCCAAGCCCGCCCTGACCCTCACCGACCAGACCGGCCACCCCTACGACCTCGTCAAGCGGACGGCGGGGCACCCGACCCTGCTGTACTTCGGCTACACCCACTGCCCCGACGTCTGTCCCACCACGATGGCCGACATCGCGCTGGCCGCGCGGAAGCTGCCCACGGTGGACCGGCGTGAGCTGCGCGTGGTCTTCGTCAGCACCGACCCCACCCGTGACACGCCTGGGCGCCTGAAGACGTGGCTCGGCGCGATCGACCCCTCGTTCACCGGTCTGACCGGGAACTTCGCCACCGTGCAGAAGGCGGCCCGGAGCCTGGGCGTCGGCGTCTCCGCGCCGGTGAAACACAAGGACGGCACGGTCACCGTCAGCCACGGGGCCGAGGTGTTCGCCTTCTCACCCAAGGACGACAAGGCCCACCTCCTCTACACCTCGGGAACCTCCGAGCAGCGGTACGCCGCCGACCTGCCCAAGCTCGTCAAGGGAGAGATGCCGTGACATCCCGCAACGCCTCCGCACGCCCCCGCCCCCTCACCCCTGGCGTCCCCTCCCGCACGAGTGCGGCCGTTGCCGTGCTGCTGCTCGGCTGTACCGCTCTCGCGGGCTGCTCGTCGGCGTCGTCCGCGTCCTCGGCCTCCTCCGCGTCCACGCCCGCCGCGTCCTCGTCCACGGGCGCCGCGGCGTACGACGAGCCGGTGCTGAAGGTGAGCGGCGCCTACGTGCGCCAGCCGGTGACGGCCGACATGGCCGCCGGGTATCTCACCGTCACCAACACCGG
>NZ_JBIWOE010000036.1:0-88704 GCF_044767585.1 Streptomyces sp. NPDC101225 | reverse complement strand
CCCCCGTCAGGGCAGACAGAAGCACCTTCGGCGCGCACCACAGGATTTACCACGCCCCCGGCGCGCACCGAAGGTGCGCCGCGTCGCTGACCTGCACATACGTTAGAGCGATGCTCGCCGGGACTTGCACGATCCTCGCGTTCTCGGGAAGGTGCCGACGGTGGGGTGCTGCAATGGGGGCATGTACCTCGACGAGTTCCGCTCCCTGCTGGACCGACACGCGCGGCCCGACTGGACCACCGCCATCGACGGAGTCCTGATCTCGAAGGTCGACCGGCCGGATCCCCCGGCCCCCTCCATGTCCGGCACCGTTCTCGCGGTCATCGCCCAGGGCGCCAAACGCCTCGCACTGGGCGACAGGGTCTACGAGTACGGTCCCGGCCAGTACCTGGTCGCCTCCGTCGATCTGCCCGTCACGGGGCAGTTCACCCAGGCCGAACCCGGCCGACCGGCCCTCGGCTTCGGTCTCACGCTGAACCCCACCGACGTCGCCGAGCTGCTGCTGCAGGCGGGCCCCGGCGACCTGCCCCGCGCCGGTGGAAGCACCCCGTCCGGCATCGCCGTCAGCGACGCTTCGGCCGCGCTTCTCGATGCGGTGGTCCGGATGCTGCGCCTGCTGGGGGAGCCCCGCGACCGTGCCGTGCTCGCCCCCCTTATCAAGCGCGAGATCCTCTGGCGGCTGATCACCGGTGAACAGGGCGCCACAGTACGCCAGTTGGGCCTGGCGGACAGCGGGCTCAGCCACGTCTCCCGGGCCGTGCGCTGGATTCGTGAGCACTACGCGCAGCCCTTCCGGGTCGAGGACGTGGCGCGCATGTCCGGCATGAGCGCCTCGGCCTTCTACCGCAACTTCCAGGCGGTGACCGCGATGAGCCCTACCCAGTTCCAGAAGCAGATCCGGCTGCAGGAGGCCCGGCTGCTGCTCGCCACGCGCCCCGGCGACGTCACCGGGGTCGGCCGGCGCGTCGGTTACGACAACCCCTCGCAGTTCAGCCGGGAGTACCGCCGCCAGTTCGGCGCACCCCCGAGCAGGGACGCGGCCCGTCTGCGCGACACGACCCGCACCCCCGCGGGCATTCTGCCCTGAGAAGTCGCGACCGGTGTGGAGGATCGTGCAGGTCACGGCGAGGATAGGTCTACTGTTTCAGCAGTTCAGGGCGATTCAATGGGGTCATCGGTTCTTCCGCGGAGCAGGAAAGTGCCTGCCCGTCCGCGGATCCCATCACATCGCAAAGGTCACACCATGAAGACAGTTCTGATCACCGGCGCCTCCTCCGGATATGGGCGGGAGACCGCAGTTCACTTCCATGCGCAGGGGTGGAACGTCATCGCCACGATGCGGACGCCGCGTGCGGGCGTCCTGCCCGAGTCGGACCGGCTCCGCATCGTCGGGCTCGACGTGACGAAGCCCGAGAGCATCACGGCGGCGTTCGAGGAAGCAGGGCCCATAGACGTCCTGGTCAACAACGCGGGCATCCCGTCGATCAGCGTGTTCGAGGGCACCCCCATGGCCCGCGTGCGGGAGATCTTCGAGACCAACACCTTCGGCGTGATGGCCATGACGCAGGCGGTGCTGCCCCGGTTCCGCGAGCGCGGGACCGGCGTGGTGGTCAACGTGACCTCCAGCGTGGTCCTGGGACACATGCCGCTCTCGGCCATCTACAAGGCGAGCAAAATGGCCGTCGAGGGCTTCACTGCGTCCCTCGCGCTCGAACTGGCACCATTCGGCGTAGAGGCAAAGACGGTTGAGCCCGGCGCCTGCCTCACGACGAACTTCGCAGACAAGGCGATGAACGGCGCCCCACTGGACGAGCTGATCCCGGCGCCCTACGTATCGTGGGCGAAGAAGACCATGGCCGACTTCACGGGCCAGGACCTCTTCACCAAGGAAAGCGACGTCGCCGAGACCGTGTGGCGAGCCGTACACGACACAACCGGCCAACTCCGTTTCCCGGCCGGTCCCGACGCCGTGCAGCTCGCCCAGGCGAAGTGACCAACCAGCAGACACGGTGCCCCCGAGCACCTCGCGGCCGGCACCTCGCTGCAGTTGCAGGTCTTCAGCGCACCGGAGGACGGGGCGTGGGAGCGGGTCCGGGGCAGGCTGATGGCGAAGATTGCGTCCCAGGGCGGTGAGGTTCGCGAGAGCACGGGGCAGTTGGGGACAGGGCTTCGCGGCACGGTGCCCGGCGGTGAGGGTGGCAGGGTGCTGGTCACCGTCCGCTTCGTCGGCTGCGATGGCCCTGGGTGGATGCTTCGAGGTGTGATGACCGGATCGGGTGCGGGCTCCGACGTCGTGCCGGAGCAGATGCGGCAGGTGTTCCTGGGGACTGTGGTCGACATCCACGCCGCAACGCCCCTGCCCCATGGGCTCGTCATGCTGAGGTGGCCCCCACCGGGCGGGTGGAACGAAGCGGACAAGCTGTTTTCCGACTGAGTTTGACTGTGCCGGGTTCCTTCCGTGCGGGGCGAGTTGGCTCCGGAAGGGCGACTGGGAGTTTCTGCCCCAGGAGCTCGGCTTCGGCTCGGGCATGGCGTGCTGGCGCCGCCTGGCGGCCTGGAACGAGGCCGGTGTCTGGGACCAGCTGTGCCAGCTGCTGCTGAACAAGCTGCGCTCGAAGAACCAGCTGGACTGGTCCCGGGCGGTGATCGATTCAACGACGTCACCCGCTGCTGCCGCTGCTGGACAAGATCCCGGCCGTGGCCGGCGTCGTCGGCCGGCCGCGCAGACGGCCCGACATGCTCTTCGCCGACCGCGGCCACGACCACGGCACGTACCGCCGGCCGCTGCGGCAGCGCGGCTCAACCGGCAGGCGTGATGGTCACCTTGACGTGTTTCATCAGGGGCTGGTCGCTCTGCGTGCTGTAGTCGCCGATGGCGCACAGCACGTTCTTCTCCGGCATGTAGCCGGCCGCGCAGCCGTGGGGGATGTCGTAGGGGATGGCGAGGTAGCCGTCGAGGTGACGGTGGCTGCCGTCTTTCGCGGTGCTCGTGATGTCGACCGGGTCGAACTCGGCGATGCCGCGTTCCCGCATGTCGTCCTCGTTCATGAAGACCAGTGTGCGCAGGTTCTTGACGCCCCGGTAGCGGTCGTTGTCGGAGTAGACGGTCGTGTTCCACTGGTCGTGGGAGCGCATGGTGCCCAGTGCCAGGGTGCCCGGTTCGGGGACGACGTCGGGCAGGGGCGCGGCGGAGAACTCGGCGCGCCCGGACGGGGTGAGGAAGACCAGTTCGCGAGCAGGTTGCACGATGCGGAAGCCGAGGGGCAGGCGCACGCGCCGGTTGCAGTCCTCGAACCCGTCGAGGACCTGGGCCATGGTGTCGCGGATGCGGTCGTAGTCCTCGACGTACCACTCCCAGGGGGGTTCGCTGTCCGGGAGGGCGGCGCGCGCCATGCCGGCGATGACGGCGGGCTCGGAGAGCAGGTGCCGTGAGGCGGGACGCTTCATACCGACGGACAGGTGCACCATGCTCATCGAGTCCTCGACCGAGGTGCTCTGGATGCCGCCGCGCTGCCGGTCCTTCTCCGTCCGGCCCAGGCACGGCAGGATGAGCGCCTGCCGGCCGTGGACGAGGTGGCTGCGATGGAGCTTGGTGCTCACCTGGACGGCGAGGTCGCGGGGGCGTACGAGGACGGTGTTCCTGTGCAGGACCCTCTGCCGAAGGAGAAGCAGCGCTCTTTCCCGCCGGTGTCCGACCCTTCGTGCCAGACCGTGCTCGACATCCGCGACGGCGAGGGGGCGTCCACGGTCGTCGAACAGGTCTTCAACTGGAAGGGCGACCTCTGCAGCGGCAACTCGACGCTTGCCGCGTACGAGGACGGGAAGGCCGAGCAGGTCTTCACGCAGCTCGAGCAGGCACTCAAAACCTGCCGCGCCTACGAGGGCACAGGCTGGGTGGGCAAGTTCAAGGCCACGCTGACGATGGAGGAGCCACCCGGCGCGGGCGATGAGGCCGTGCGGTTCCACGAGACCAGTCACATGGGCTCCGACCAGCCAGGGGACCGTCACGATCAGTTCACCGTGGTGCGGGCCGGGAACGTCATCGTGACGTTCGAAAAACTGAACGTCGGAGGCCGCGCGTCCTTCCCCGGCGACCTGATCGACCGGCAGGTCGGACGAGTGCAGAACGCACAGCGCCGCTGAAGGCCGTGCGAAGCACGGAACGGCGGTGGCCGGGTCAGGATCTTGATGCCGGTGTCCGCGACGTGCGGGGCTCCTTCAGGGGTCGCTGGGCTGGCGGACGCGTATCCGGTCCAGCACGGCGACCCCGTTCACCGACAGGATGTCTTCGATGGTGGCGAGGAAGGCGTGCAGGCGCTCCTCCGTGTCAACGATGACGATCGCGCACGGGCCGTGCGTGCGCAGCCGGGACGGCCTGTCGTGGTGGACGGTCAGGTGGGTGCCGTAGCCCTCGATCCCGTGGAAGACGCTCGCTCCCGACAGGCCCTGGGCGTGGGCGCGGTGCACGATCTCGGCATAGGCCGGCCTGTGGTGCCACCTGGCGCTCGCCGACAGGTGGATGGTGAGCCGGGTCGAGGTCTCCTCGAACGCCATCGCGCACCCCCTCCACTGAGGTGACGCCAGTAACCGTACTGGCGGACCGGGACGTGGGGGAGGGGGTGCGGCCCTCAGGCCCAGATCGACTGGGCGAGCGCCGCTCCGGTGAACGCCGCGCCGAGGCCGGCCACGATGCTGGCGGCCGCGTTCGCCGCGGCGAAGAAGCGGGCCCCCTCCTCGGTGAGCCGCAGCGTTTCGTAGGAGAGGGTGGAGTACGTGGACAGGGCGCCGCACAGTCCGGTGCCGAGGAGGAGCTGGACGTGGGAGTCGACCCCTCCGGCGACGACTCCTCCGGTGATCAGGCCGAGTGTGAGGCAGCCGGCCACATTCGCGGTGAAGGTCCCCCACGGGAAGACGGTGTCGTGCCGGGACTGCACCGTGCGGTCGGTCAGGTAGCGCAGCGGGGCGCCGACGGCGGCGCCGACGATGACCAGCAGCCAGTTCACACGCCCTCCCGCGCATCACGGCCGACGTAGCGGATGACCTCGCAGTCATCCAGGATCACCAGGCCCTGGCTCACCAGTTCGTCCAGTTCGGGCAGGAACGCGCGTACGCGTTCCTCGGTGTCGACGATGACGATTGCCACGGGCAGGTCCTCGCTCAGCGACAGCAGTCGGCTGGTGTGGATCAATGCGGTTGCGCCGTAGCCCTCGATGCCCCGGAAGACGCTGGCGCCGGCCAGGCCGGCCTTGTGCGCCCGGTGCACGATCTCCGAGAACAGGGGCTTGTGGTGCCAGGTGTCGTTCTCCCCGACGAAGACTGTCACGCGCAGGGCGGTGCCGGTCAGCCGTGTCATGGCTGCCTCCACTCGATCACGCGGCGGGTGAGGGTCGCCGTCGTCCACACGGCCGCCATGGCCGCGAGCATGGTGGCCGCGAGGTAGAGCAGGCCCGTGGGGGCCTTTCCGTCGTCGACCAGGCGCTGGATGTCCACGGCGTACGTGGAGAACGTGGTGAAGCCGCCCAGAACGCCGGTTCCGAAGAAGGGCCGCACCAGCCGGTGCGCCGCCCACACGTCGGTGATGATCACCATGAAGACGCCGATGATGCCGCAGCCGATGACATTCACCCAGAAGGTGGTCCAGGGAAACGTGCCGGACGCCGTCGGCCACAGCAGGCTCGCGCCGTAGCGGGCGCAGGCACCGACCGCACCGCCGGCGGCCACGGCCGCGATGATCGGCCACTGCCCGCGCCGCAGCTCACGGCGCTGCGCGGGCATGTGCAGATCGACGTCGGGATCAGTGGGTTCATTGAGCACGGAGGATCGGGCCTCTCCCACGCAGGTCTCCTACTCGCACAGCACCCCGGACGGCCCGGGGCGCACGTCACTGCAAGCAGGGACCGTTGGCGGCGACGGTGCCGCGGTTGGGTGCGGCGGGCCCCACCGCCGCGCGGCCGTCACGCTGGCCGCAGACCCCCAGACTAGCGTGCCGGGCCGCCGCGCTCTCCACGGACCCCGCTGTGCGCCGCCGAGAGTCCGTCCTTCGCCGTCCTCGTCCTCGTCGGCGTGGCCGATCTGCCCCGCCGGCACGCCGAGCCCGAGGCACGGGCGAACGTGCGGTTGCGGATCGTGCCGGGCAGCGTCTACCGGGTGTCCGGCTGCGGCCCCGTCCGGGAAGCCGACACGCTGCTGTACGAGGCTGAGCAGACCTGTCTGCGGCTCACGGGATGCATGGAGTGACGGCCGTGAGCCCGTGGCCCACCTCAGATGCCTCGGGCGTCAGCGTCGCGTGGCGGGCGGTGCGGTGCCGCGGGTGGTGGCGCGGTGCCGCGGGTGGCGGACGGCCGCAGCGCGGCGTACCGGACAAGGTCTCTCAGGCGGACAAGGTCTCTCAGACGATCGAGCGGCAGATCGGCAAGGGGGCCCGGTCGCAGCGGGTGCGGATCGACTCCGAACCGCCCCGAACCCGCCGCTCGGGCAGGAGCGTCCGACGCGTGATGGCGGCCGTCTTCGACTTCGCCTACGTTGCAGACGCCCCCGCCCTGGCCGGGGCGCAGATCATCGCCGACAGGGCCCGCGACCGGGTACGGCCGCGGATGCCGGAGAGCGGACGGGTGCTCCGTCACCGGAGGCGTCCGGTCTCAGCCGGTGCCGAGGCCGAACGGGAGCGAGGGATCGGCCGCCGCGATCTCGATCAGCCGGTTGTACTTGGCGACGCGCTCACCGCGGGCCGGCGCGCCGGACTTGAGCTGGCCGCTGCCGGTGCCCGTGACGAGGTCGGCGATGAAGGAGTCGTCGGTCTCGCCGGAGCGGTGGGAGACCATCTGGGTGTAGCCGGCGGCCCGGCAGATCTGCATGGCCTCGAGGGTCTCGGTGACGGTGCCGATCTGGTTCACCTTGATCAGGGCGGAGTTGGCGATCTTCCTGCTGATCGCCTCGGTGATGATGGCCGGGTTGGTGACGAAGTTGTCGTCGCCCATCAACTGCACGCGGTCACCGAGGCGTTCGGTCAGGCGGACCCAGCCGTCGGTGTCGTCCTCGCCGAGGCCGTCCTCGATCGACCACACCGGGAAACGGTTGACGATCGCCTCGTAGCGGTCGATGAGCTGATCGCTGGTCAGCGTTTCCCCGGCCACCCGGTAGCGGCCGTCGGCCTGGTTGCGGAACTCGCTGGCGGCCGGGTCCAGGGCGATGGCGACGCCGTCGCGGCCCGGGGTGTACCCGGCGTCCGTGATCGCGTCGACGATGAGTTCCAGCACGGCCTCGGGGCGGTCGATGGCGGGGGCGAAGCCTCCCTCGTCACCCAGCCCGGTCGGCTGGCCCTGTGCCGTCAGGCGGGCCTTGAGTTTGGCGTACACCTCGGACCCGGCGCGCACCGCCTCCGGCAGGCTCGGCGCGCCGAGCGGAGCGAGCATGAACTCCTGGAAGTCGAGGCTGTTGGCGGCGTGCGCGCCGCCGTTGACGACGTTGAAGTGCGGCACCGGCAGGCGCGGTGCGGTGTCCGCCACGTGTGCGATGTGCTGCCACAACTCCCGCCCGGCGAGGGCGGTTTCGGCGCGTACGGCGGCCATGGAGACCCCGACGATGGCGTTGGCGCCCAGACGGGACTTCGTCTCGGTGCCGTCCAGGTCGATCAGGGCGCGGTCGACGTCGGCGGCCGAGGCGAAGGCACGGCCGGAAAGGGCCCGCGCGATCTCGCCGTTGACGTGGCCGACGGCGGTGAGCACGCCCTGGCCGTTGTAGCGGGCGCGGTCGCCGTCGCGGAGCTCGACGGCCTCGCGGGTGCCGGTGGAGGCCCCGGAGGGGACCCCGGCACGCGCGCGGGTCCCGTCGGCGGTGGTGAGGGTGACGGCGAGGGTGGGGCGGGCGCGGGAGTCGAGGACCTCGACGGCGTGCAGGCTCGCGATCTGCAAAGACATGGTCTTCCTCACGGTCGGTGGCGGCGATGGGATGTTCGGGCGGGTCAGGTGTGGCCCTCGGCGGCGACCAGTGCGGCCTTCGCCTGGGCGGTGCGCGGGTCCAGGTAGGCGCCTCCTCGTGGGCGGGGGCGCAGAGAGTCGTCGAAGTCGTAGCGCAGGGGCGCGGCGGTGGGCACGTTGAGCCGTTCGATCTCCGGCTCGGTGAGCCGGTCCAGCACGGCGGCCAGGGCACGCAGCGAGTTGCCGTGCGCGACCACCAGTACGGTGCGCGTCGTGCGCAACTGGGGTGCGAGTACGTCCGTCCAGTACGGAACGACGCGGGCGGTCATGTCGGCCAGGCTCTCCACGGCGGGCAGCGCATCGGGCCGCAGGGCGGCATAGCGCGGGTCGGCGCGCAGTTGGGCCAGCCTCCGCGAAGGCAGCGGCCCCGGGCGGGCATGCAGAGAGCGGCGCCAGGCGTGGTACCGGTCGGAACCCGCCTCCTGACGGACGTGGGTCTTGCGGCGGCCGGTCAGGGACCCGTACTGGCGTTCGTTGAGCCGCCAGGTGCGCTGCACAGGGATCCACAGCCGGTCCAACTCGGCCAGGAGGATGTCGGCGGTGCGGATCGAGCGGACCATGACCGAGGTGTGCACGACATCCGGCACCAGCCCGTCCCGTGCGAGCAGCCGTGCCACCTCCACGGCCTCCTGTTCGCCCTGCGCGGTGAGCGGGACGTCGGCCCAGCCGGTGAACCGGCCCTCGACGTTGGCCGTGCTCTGCCCGTGCCGCACCAGGATCAGGGATCCCGGGTGCACGGGCCGTCGATCGTTCACGGCGCGGCCGCCGTGTCCGCGGCCCGGGCGCGGGCCGCCTCGATCTCCGCGTACGCCTGCTCGCGGCCCTCCCAGTGGGAGCCCTCGACGGACTTGCCGGGTTCCAGGTCCTTGTACACCTCGAAGAAGTGGGTGATCTCCAGCCGGTCGAACTCGGGGATGTCGGTGATGTCCTGCACGTCCTCGTGGCGCGGGTCGTGGGCGGGCACGCACAACACCTTCTCGTCGGGGCCGTGTTCGTCCTTCATCACGAACATCCCCACCGCTCGGCAGTCGATGGTGCAGCCGGGAAAGGTCGGTTCGCCGACCAGGACGAGCGCGTCGAGCGGGTCACCGTCGCGGCCGAGGGTGCCCTCGATGTAGCCGTAGTCGGCCGGGTACTTCGTCGACGTGAACAGCAGACGGTCCAGCCGGATGCGGTGCAGCTCGTGATCCATCTCGTACTTGTTGCGGGATCCCTGGGGGATCTCCACGATCACGTCGAACTCCACTGTGTCCTCCTCGTGGTGGGAGCCGTGCCGGGCGCCGGCTCCTGCGGGTCTTGGTTTCGGTCACGCGGGTCTTGGCGGGCGTGCGGGTCTTTGCATCGGCCTGGCGGGTCGTTGCCGGGGCCTGGCGGGTCGCTGTTTGGGCCTTCCTGCCCCGGTCGCGCCATTCGCCCGGTGCGCCGCCGGGCTGACGGGATGTGACGTCCGTGGCGCCGGTGTAAGACGGCCCGGCGCACCGGCGCACCGGCGCACCGGCGCACCGGCGCACCGGCGCACCGGCGCGCCTCGCCGCCGGTGCCGGGCCGTTGCCGTCCGGGAAGCAGAAGGCACGACCCGCGAGGGAAGCATCCTCCTGCTTCGGTCGCACGTGAAACCAACGCTGTGCCACCGCCGCTCGTCACGCACCCACCCGGGCCGGTGCCACGGGCCTGGGGCGGGGTTGGTGCGGTCGATGGTGTCACGGTCCCGCCTCCTCACCACTGGGCCGATCGGCCTCACCACGCGGCCGGTCGGCGATGTCCCGGACCTCCTCGCGCAGGAGGCGCAGATCGCCGGCGACGGATCCGAGCCCGTTCAGTTGCCGGCGGGCGGCGACGATGCCGCGGTCGGTCTGGGGTGCCCCCACGAGGCTCAGCGCCTGGTTGAGGATCCACACGTGGTGGGCGAGCAGCCGGGAGGCGCGCTCGCCGACGGGCAGCAGGTCGCCGGACAGGTGCAGGGCGCGCAGCCGGACGATCAGGTGCCGGACGATCAGGTGGTGGTAGACGGTGATCTGTTCGGCCGTCGCCCGGACGGCCGAGGCGGGTACGAAACCCGGCTCGCCGCACGCGGCGACGGCACGGTCGGCGGCCGGCTGGGCGGCCACCGCGTCGTCGAGGATGTCCGCGAGGGCCGGCACACATACCCGGCGGGTGGGGGTGACGGGCGGTGGATGCGTCGGCCACCAGAGGGTCAGCGGCCGTCCGGCACGGCGCAGCGCGCGCGGCAGGCCGACCGGAGAGAGTGAAACGGCGGGCGCGGGCATGGCTCCTCCTGGTCACGTGGCCTGACCAGGGACCGTCATCGGCATCGTGCCGCGGTTGCGGTGAGCCCCATCACCGGCGCGCTCGGCGCACACGTCCAGTGTGCCCCGAACCAGGCCGGAGCAGGCGCTCGGAGCGGGCCGAACAGCGTCCTCAGGTCCATGCGTCGCTTCGTCCGGGTGTGGGTGAGCGCGCTGAGGTGGCCGCGGAGTGCGCTGATGTGCTCGCGACGTCGCGAGGCGTCCAGGCAGGCGACCGCGCCCGCGTGCCCATGAGCCGGGGGCGGCAAAGGTTCGGAGGCGCGCCTTACGGTGCCGCCTCGGGAGGTGCGGCGATCTCCTGGACGGCGTTCCAGAAGGCATCGGGGTCCGCTGCGGTGGTGCGCTCGAACAGGGCACGACGGACGGCCCGTGCGTGTGCCGGCCGGGAGGCCGCGAGAGCGGTTCGCCCCTTGTCCGTCGCGATGATCAGCACGCGCCTGCCGAGCGCGTCTTCGCGCCGCACGAGTCCGCGTTCGGCCATGCGGGACAGCTGCCGTGACAGGCGGGGGCGTTTCCAGTCCAGCATCGCGCCGAGGGTCTGCTGGGGCATGCGGCCGTCGCCGTTCTCGACCACGCGCGAGAGGACGGCGAAGTCGGCCGCGGTCAGCCCGGCCGCACTGTGGATCTCTTGCGCCACCGCGGCGAGTACTGCTTCGTTCGCACGTTTCCAGGCGATCCACCGCGCCATCTCGGAGTCGCTGAGGGGCTGCGTCATGGAGCCACCCTACCTCCGAGTTGCCATGTAAACATGGGCGATCCAAGATGGTTTACATGGCAACTCAAGAGAAGCGCGCAGTGCTCATCACCGGCGGCGGCTCGGGCATCGGCCTCGGCCTGGCCGAACGGCATCTCGCCGCGGGCGACCGCGTCATGATCACCGGCCGCAGCGCCGGCCGGCTCGCCGCGGTCACCGACCGTCTGCCCGGCATCGAGACCCTCGTCAACGACATCGCCACCGCCGAAGGGCGGCAGCACCTCGCCGATCACGTCCGGCACGTCATGCCGGAGCTGGACGTGCTGATCAACAACGCCGGTGTCCAACGACGGGTGGGCATCGCCTCGGACCGCTCCCCCTGGGGCGAGGCGCAGTACGAGATCGACATCCTGTTCGCCGCGCCGGTCCACCTCGGGCAACTGCTCGTCCCGCAGATGCTGGCCCACGGCCGCCCCGGCGTGCTGGTCAACGTCACCTCCGGCGGGGCCTTCTTCCCGCAGCCCTTCGCCCCGCTCTACAGCGCGGCCAAAGCCGCACTGCACAGCTACACCGTGAACCTGCGCCACGCCCTCGACGCCACCCCGGTCCGGGTGGTGGAGCTGATTCCGCCCGCGGTGGCCACCGAACTCGCCGGCCCCGGGCCAGGCACATGGCGCCGACCTGGACGAATTCTGCGACGCCGTCTTCCCGCTGCTGGACGGCTCCCACCAGGAGGTCGGCTTCGGCCCGACTGCCGCGCCCGAATTCACCGAACAGCGCGCAGCCGAACGGCGCACCTTCGCCGCGATGTCCGACCGCTTCCGCGTGCCTGTGTACGGGTCCGACGGTCACTAGCTGTCGCGGGCCTCGCCCAGCATCGCCTGCTCGTGCGTGAGGTCCCGGCGCAGTTCACGCAGCCGGGCGGCGGGTGCGCCGAGTCCGTGCATCTGGGCCCGGGCGGCGGTCATCCTCGCGGTCTGCTGCGGGCTGACGGCACAGTCGACGGCCTCGTGCACGCTCCACTCGTGATACAGCAGCAGACGTTGGATCTCGTCCTTCACCGACCGCCCGGCCGGGGAGACTTCGACGGGGAGCAGATCGCGGCGCAGCTGCCAGTAGCCGACGACCACGGCGTTGCCCCGCTTGGCCAGATCCTCGGCGACCTTGCCGGGAGCGGCGCATTCGCGGATGACCTGCTCAGCCTCCGGCTGCAGGAAGGCGGCGCGGTCGAGCAGCGGCACCAAAGAGGCCAGGTCGTCGGCTCGCGAACGCGCCGTGGCGGGCCGCGGGTGCAGCAGATGGGCCCAGGCCTGCCGGGCCGCCGCGAAACGTCGGCGTCTGGTCACGCCGGCCTCCCGGTGGCCGCGTCGGCTTCGCCCGGCAGATGCTGCGCGAGGCGTCCTACCGGCACGGCGCCTCCGCCGGTGGGGGGAGGAACGATCGGGCGTACGCACGCGGCTCCCCGGATGTGAACGGGCGCCTCCCGTGCGGTGGCGGCCGGGCGGGGAGCGATGGCGCCGAGCGTGAGACGGGTGAGGGCAGGTGCCGTGCGGGCGATCCGGCGCCGGCCAAGGACCCGGGCCGAGGCCGTCCGGATCTCGGGCGGCGAACGGCGGGGCGCCCGGACGAGCCGCCGGTCGTCATCCGCCTGTGCCGGTGGGGAGAGGGGCATCCCGCAACGCGGGCAGCGGTCGTCGGGGCGGCGGGTCTGCCCGTGGCTGTACCGGCAGAAGCGGACCGATTCGTTGTTCATGAGTGTCCCTTCCTGCCGTCAGGCCGGCCACGGGAGGAGTGCGCCTTCCTGCCTTCAGGCCGACCACGGGAAGGGTGTGCCTTCCTGCCTCCAGGTCGGCCACGGGAACGGGGCGGCAGGCGCGCCGGGCCGGGCGGTCGTTTCGGGCAGTCGGTGCATCCCGGCGTGGCGGGTCGGCGCGCGGGCGTCACCGTCCACGGTCCAGTGTCAGCCCATCGCGCGGGCGATGCCGACCGGGACCGCGCCCCAACGGGCCGTACGGCCGTCGTGGTCGCGTCGGGCCGGGCCGAGCAGCCGGCCGTCGCAGGCGACGACCTGGATGGCCGTATGCCCCCCCGGGGGGACTGCGGTGTGCACGCGATCCCGCGCACCGGGGCCGGCCGTCCGGGGGCCCACTCCTCGCGGATGCGCCGCCGGACGGGTCGACGACGGCGAGCTGAGCCGCCCGTAGGACGGTTGCCGCCGCGTGGCCGAGCTGTGCGATGGCGAAGACTCCTGACCGGCGGGGCGTCAGCCCCGGACCAGGCGCCGGTGGGTGACCCGGTGCGGTGGGGCCGCCTCCGGGCCGAGCCGGTCGACCCGCCGCATCCTTGCCGGGCTGCTGCTCGCCCGTACCCGCACGATCCCCCTCACGCCCTGCCCCGCGGATTCCGCGGGCGACGATCCGGTGGCCGGGGCCCGGCCCACCGTCACCGGCGCCGTCCTCGGTTACTCGTCGGACGTGGTCGAAGTCGTCGAGACCATCGCCGACGGAGACGGTGTCGTCATGGCAACCGATGGTCTGGGGCCCGTCGCCCGCACTTTGGCGCGTGAGGCCCGCCTGCCGGTGCTTCTGATCGGCCTGCCGACGGCGGACGACCTGAGCTGAAGCGATGACCGCACGCAACCCGGCCGGCGCGACCGGGTTGCGTGCGGACCGCGCGTACGGCCCCGGCCGGGGCCGGGTGGTGGGTCCGCTGTTGCCCGGATGTTGCCCGGGTGTTGGCTTCGCCCTACGCGGGTTTTCCGGCGGCGGTCTTGGTCCTGCCGGTGGGTTGCAGGTAGGCGTTCCAGCCGCCGGGTGGGGTCTGGCCGACCTCGAGAGCGCGCAGCTTGGCGAGGACGGCGGGGTCCTGGGCATCGAGCCAGTCGACGAACTGCCGGAAGGACACGAGGCGTACGTCCTTCTTGCCGGCGATGTGTGTGAGGGTCGCCTCGACGGCGTCCATGTAGATGCCGCCGTTCCACTCCTCGAAGTGGTTGCCGATGAACATCGGCGCGCGGTTCGTCTCGTAGGCGCGCTGGAAGCCGGCCAGGTAGGACTGCGTGGCCTGGGTGCGCCAGGCCGGGTAGTGGTAGGAGGGGGCGCGGGTGGAGTTGTGCGACTGGTTGGCGAGGATGTTGTAGTCCATCGACAGGACCTCGAAGCGGTGGCCGGGGAACGGGATGGCCTGCAACGGCAGGTCCCACACGCCGTGCTTCTTCGAGGGCCAGCGCTGAACGCCACCGGGCGAGGAGGCGTCGTAGCGCCAGCCGAGCTTGCGGGCGACCGGCAGCAGGTTCTCCTGGCCCAGCAGGCAGGGGGTGCGGCCGCCGACGAGTTCCTTGTCGTAGTCGAACGGCAGCGACGGCTGATCGTGCCAACCGGTGTTGGTACGCCAGGTCTTGACGAACGTACGGGCCTGCTCGATCTCGCTCTGCCACTGGGCGGGCGTCCAGTTGGCGACGGAGCCGGAGCCGGAGCAGAAGTGGCCGTTGAAGTGGGTGCCGATCTCGTGTCCGTCGGTCCATGCCTGGTGGACGTACTTGAGCGTCTCTTTGAGGTGGGCGTTGGTCAGATAGCCGATGTCGGAGGCGCCCTGGGGGTTGTTCGGCGGGTCGTAGAGCCGCTTTCGCGCCTCGGGGAGCAGGTAGAGGCCGGAGAGGAAGAATGTCATGCCGGCGTCGTGCCGGCGTGCCAGTTCGAGGAAGCGCGGGAACAGGCCGGTGCCCACCTCACCGGCACCGTCCCAGGAGAAGATCACGAACTGCGGTGGCTTCCGGCCCGCCTCAAGACGCGTGGGCGCGGCGGGCTGTCTGGGCTGCCGGCCGGTGTACGCGGTGGAGCCGTCGCCGATCAGCCGCGGCAGCGCCTGCTTGGCGCCTGCCGCGGGCTGGTCGGGGTGGTGTCCTGGGCCTGTCGGGCTCCGGCTGTGGTGCTCGTCGTGCCCGCATCCGGTGAGCGTCGCTGCGGCGGCTCCGAGGCCGACGCCCAAGCCGAGGCGTGCCGTGCTTCTGCGGCTGATGTCACTCATGGGCATCCCAACCCGCGCCGTGCGAAGGCGCGTCGTGCGGCCCCCCTCATGAACGAAGTGGATCTATCGCACCATAAGGTAGATAAAATGATGAACGTCATATTTCTGGCGGCGCGGCACGCAAAGGGCTGCTCAAGACGGGGTGACAGGGTTCTTCACTCGGCGGATCCGCCCAGGGCAGGACGGAGGCGGTGATTCGCCGCTCCTGGACTGGAAAGGGTGGTGTCGGACCTCGCAGGCTGACGGGCGTCAGATGTGGGCCCTGACTTGCCGCACCGGATGCCCCAGTGCGTTCCCGATGGCGGTCAGCTCCTCGTCGCTGAACCAGACACGCTCCGGGTTCCAGACCGCGATCTCGAACCGGGCGAAGCCGCAGGGCCAGTCGTACTCCAGCGTGTCCAACGAGGTCGCGGCGCCGCAGCAGGGGAGCACGACCGCGAGCGTCGCGAAGCCGTCGCCGCAGTGAGCTTCGAGCAGGTCGGCCCACCACGCGGTGTCGATCGTCGCGCCGCATCGGGGGCAACCGATCTTCTCCAGATTCTGACCACAGTCGACCACGGTGAGCGCGTCGTGCCAGGTGACGTCCGTCTCGACGCCGCCACCGCCGGGGAGCCCGGGAGCCAGGTGCTCCACGAGCGAGGCAGCACGCTGGGCCGCGGCCGGCTCAGGCTGCCAGTACGAGTCGGTCGGAATGACAGAGAGGACATCGTCACTCACGGGCACACTCGACCAGTCGGGCGAAACCTCTTCCAAGCCACGACGCGATGCTACCGAGCACGCATTCGGATCCGAAGGCCGGGCCAGGGCGGGCGGGTGCCTGTGCCTGTGTCTGTGTCTGTGCCGGTGAGACAGTCGTCGAGCGGCTGGGCCGATTCCACTGTTGCAGCCATAGATCGGGATCTTCGCAGTGCAGGGTCCGTCCGGCGGCGGGGACGGCGCCCTGGGCTTGATGGCTGTGCTGGGCCGGCGCGTAGGGTGCCGGGATGATCGCCACCCCAGAGGAGTTCGCGCACGGCACCGTCGGCCGCGAAGGCGAAGCCGGGGCGGCATGGCTCGTCGAACTGCCCGCGATCGTGGAGGAGTTGCTGGGGCGCTGGGGGTGCGTGTCGGATGGCGACGTCATGTACGGGGGCGTCGGCGTCATCGTTCCGGTACGGCGGCGGGCAGGGGAGAGTGCCGTGCTGAAGGTGTCGTTTCCGCATCCCGGCAACGTCCACGAGCCAGACGCGTTCGTTGCGTGGGGCGGCTGCGGCGCCGTCTTGTTGCACGAGCGCGACGACGCTCGGTTCGCGATGCTTCTGGAGCGGGTTCAGGCGTCGACCCTGGCGGAGACCGAGGGCGGCGACGAGGTGGTGAGGGTCGCCGGGCGGCTCAACCGCCGCCTGGCCATCCCCGCACCGCCCGGTCTGCCCCGGCTGCGTGAGCAGGCCGGTGCCTGGGAGGAGCAACTGCGCAAGGATGCCCAGGAGTTGCCCCATGCCGTGCCGCGTCAGGTGCTGGATGCCGCCGTTGCGACCGTTCAGGAACTGGGCCGGGCCCAGCCGGACACCCTCATCCACGGCGACCTGCATGCCCGGAACATCCTGCGTGCCGACCGCGAACCGTGGCTGGCCGTCGATCCCAAGGGGTATGCGGGAGATCCGGCCTACGACGGCGGCACGTTGCTGAAGTCCCGTGCGCCGGCGCTCCTTGAGGCGGATGACCTGCGCAAGGCTGTCCACCGTGTCCTGGACGTCTTCGCCGAGGCCGCGGAACCCGACCGTGGGCGCGTTGAGCGATGGGCCCAGTTCCACGCCGTCCAGGCTGCGTTCTGGGGTCGCCGTCACGGATTTCGCATCGCCCGCAGCGGACCTCGGCTGGACCGGCTGACGGAAGTGGCCGACCGCCTCGCGGAGTTGCTGACCGAAGGCTCGTAGTGCCTTCGGCGGAACAGGTCGTAGACCTGGCCCATCAGCTGCCGCCGAGGCCGGACGGGCGGCCGCTCCGCTTCAGCCCCTTCGCCCCCTCAGCCCCTTCGGCAACCACGGCTCCAAGAGCGCCCACTGCTCGTCCATGGGATCACCCCGCCCCATGAACCGTGGTCACTCACAGCGCGAGATCCACTGTCCAGGTACGGGTTAGCCGACCGCGTGGCACCGGATCCGGTCGATCATCGCGGTCAGGACTGTCTCGAGGGCCACGGTGTCGCGGCGTGTCTGGGTCATGAGCAGGCCGCCCTGAAGCGCGGTCAGCAGGGCGAGAGCGAGCTGGCCGGGGTCGGCATCCTGCTCCAGCTCGCCTCTCTCCTGCATCGACCGCAGTCCGTCGCGGATGGCGTCCTCCCATTGTGTGTAGCCCGCCGCGAGCTGGGCGCGGGCCTGGGGGTCGGCATCGGACAGTTCGGCGGCCAGGGAGCCGATCGGGCAGCCGCCCCGGCAGCCGCGGGCCTGCTGCGAGGTGATGATGGCGTCGCGCCATGCCTCCAGGGCCTGAATGCTGTCCAGGCGCAGCAGCGGGCGCTGGAAGGCGAGGACGTGCTCGGTCTGGTACTCGATCACGGCCTGGACGAGTGACTTCTTGTCACCGAAGTAGTGGTAGAGCTGCGACGGGCTGGTGACCTGGGCGGCTTCGAGGATGTCCTCCGTGCTGGTACCGGCCACCCCGCGGTCGTGCATGAGCGTCGCCGCCGCGGTCACGATGCGGTCGCGAGTGGCGCGTCCCTTGGCGGTCAGGCGTCGCGTCTCGGTGGTGCTCCTCACGCGTCCACGGTATCAGGTCCCGAGCAAATTTCTAGAGTTGACATTCTAATTTCTGACCCACACGATTAGAGCTGCCGCTCTAGAAATGACGGAGTGCAGGGGCGGCCACCGTGCCCGTTTCGCGGGCTCATCGCCGAAAGGACAGACCATGACCATGCCCATCGCTGATCAGGCCGCCGCCCTCACCAAGGGCATGGCCGGACAGGTGCCGGCGGAGGCGCTGGAGGCGTTCCAGGCCGAACAGGCCGAGTTGGACGCCGCGGGAGTGCCGGCCGGTATCGCCGAGGTGGGTACCCCCATGCCGGACGCGTCGCTGCTGGATGTCCAGGGGAACATCACCACGCTGAAGCAGGTTCGCGAGGACCGGCCCGCAGTCGTCGTGTTCTATCGCGGCGCGTGGTGCCCGTACTGCAACCTGGCGCTGCGCACCTATCAGCGGGATCTGGCCGGCGAGCTGGACGAGCGCGGCATCGCGCTGATCGCCGTCAGCCCGCAGAAACCGGACGGTTCACTGACCATGGCGGAGGCCAACGACCTCTCCTACGCCGTCCTCTCCGACCCGGGCAACGTCATCGGTCGCGCGCTCGGCATCGTGACCCGTCCGTCCGACCGGACCCAGGGGGCGCAGGCATCCCTCGGCCTCGACCTCGCCGAGGTGAACGCCGACGGCACCCACGACATCGTCATGCCGACCGTGGCGGTGGTCGATGCCGCAGGCGTCTTGCGGTGGATCGACGTGCACCCGAACTACGCCACCCGTACCGAGTCCGCCCAGATCCGTGCGGCCCTCGGCGAAGCGATCGGCTGACCCGCGCCCGGCCCGTGAAGCTCGCACGACGCGTCCCCTCCACCCCACCCTCTGATCGGAGCAGATCATGTCCCTCTACGGCAAAGTCGCCCTGGTGACGGGTGCGGGCCGCGGGATCGGACGTGCCGTCGCGCTGTCCCTCGCCGAACGGGGCGCATGGCTGGCGCTCGTGGCGCGCAGCGAGGACGAACTGTCCCGGACCGCCAAGCTGGTCACGGAGCAGGGCGGCCGTGCCGTCGTCGTTGCCGCCGACCTCGGTGAACCCGCCTCCGTGGCCGCGGTCGTGGACCGTACGGCCGCTCAACTCGGCCCTGTCGACGTCCTGGTCAACAACGCGGCCACCGTCGAACCCCTCGGGCGGAGCACCGACATGGACCCGCACACCTGGGGTGCGGCCTTCCGCCTCAACGTGATCACGCCCGCCGCGCTGTCCTTCACGGCATTGCCTCACATGACGGCGGCGGGATGGGGACGCATCGTCAATGTCTCGAGCGGCATCGTCGCCCATCCGGAGGCGTTGATCGGTGGTAACGCCTACGCCGCCACCAAGGCCGCCCTGGAAGCCCACACCCTCAACCTCGCGGCCGAACTCCACCGCACGGGCGTCACCGCCAACGTCTACCGGCCCGGATCGGTGGACACGGCGATGCAGGGCCTGATGCGCCGCGAGGGAGGAGGGCGGCTCGACGAAGCCACCCATGCCCGTTTCCTGCGTACTTACGAAGAAGGCAGGCTGATCAGCGCCGACGACTCCGCCCGATCGCTGGTCGACCGGCTCACCGGTGATGCCACCGGAGAGATCTGGGACGTCTCCGATCCGCGCTGACATCGCGAGCCTGACGTGGACGATGCTGCCGCCGCCGCTCTCCCGGATGGCGCGCACCTCGTGCTTCATGCTCAACAGGGTGCCCTTGACGCTCGTGTCGAAGGTCCCGGCGTAGAGCTCCTCCGCCAGGTCGGTGGCCGGGATAGCGCCGGCCCTCGGTATCGGCGTTGTTGAACGCGACGTCGATCCTGCCGAACCGCTCGACCGCCCGGCCGACCAGCTTGCGGACGTCGTCGTCGAAACGCACGTCGGCGCGGAGGAACAGGGCCTGCGCCCAGGCCCTCTAGCTCCTCGGCCGGCTCCTCGCCGGCGTTTTGCGGTGCCCACGCCAGGAGCAGGCCGCCGACGTGCGTATGGGCAACGAGGCCTCGCCGGAGGGGAGTTCTTACGTCCGGCGAACGTCTGACCGTGCAGCGGTAAGAAGATCCTCGCCCGCCGATGCCTATGCCCTGAGCGGGGCTGTTTCGGGCCCCGCACGGAGCGTGGGCGGCAGTGCTCTGTCGTCCATCGGAATGAGGTATGTATGAGCAGGAAGAACCGTGTCGCGCAGATTGTGGTCATGGGTTTCGTCACCGCCGCGTCGGTGACCGTGTCCGTGGCTCCCGCGACGGCGGGGCAGCGCCACCAGAAGTCCCCGGGTGCGCCCGTGTTCGTGCAGACGGACGCGGTGGACGGGAACACGGTCGTCGCGTACGACCGACAGGCGGACGGATCGCTCGTCCACCAGCACGTCTACGCCACGGGCGGACGAGGCGGCAGGCTCGACGGCGCCGTGGTCGACGACCTGCCTCGCAGGGCTCGCTGACCTACGACCGCAGCCAGCACCTCCTCTACGCCGTCAATGCGGGCAGCAACACCGTGACCGTCTTCTCGGTCCGCGGCGATCGGCTGATCCGGCGCCAAGTCATCTCCTCCGGGGGCCAGTTCCCCGTGAGCGTCGCCGTCCACGACGGTCTCGTCTACGTCCTCAACGCCCTCGACGGCGGGTCGGTGCAGGGCTATCGCAGCGTCGAGGGGCGCCTGGTGAAGGTGCTCTCGTGGCACCGGGGCCTGGACCTGGGCGCCACCGGTACCCCCGCGTTCACGCACACACCGGCCCAGTTGGACTTCACGCCGGACGGCAGCAGGCTCGTCATCACGACCAAGGCCGGCGGGAACAGCATCATGGTCTTCCCGGTCGGGTCGCGGGGCCTCGCGGCACAGCCCGTCACCACGAGCGCGCCCGGAGCCGTCCCCTTCGGCCTCACCTTCGACGGTGCGGGACGGCTCGTCGTCACGGAGGCCGGGCCGAACGCCGTGGCGACCTATCGTGTCGGGTCGAGCGGGCGTCTGACCAAGCTGGACGAGAAGGCCACGGACCAGGCAGGGACGTGCTGGATCGTCAGGGCGGGCAGCCACCTGTATGCCTCGAACGCCGGCAGCGGCTCCATCACGGGACTGAGCGTCGGCGCGGACGGCGCGATCACCACCGACGGCACGACCGCCACAGGGCCCGGCACCGTCGATGCGGCCGTCTCGGGCGACGGCAGGTTCCTCTACGTCCAGACCGGTGGCCCCGGCGGTGTCGACGCCTTCCGCATCGAGGCCGGGGGAGTGCTGCGGAAGGTCGGGTCCGTGACCGTCCCCGACGCGGTCGGCGGAGAAGGCATAGTCGCCTTGTGACCAACCGGGGCCGCCGTGTCGACGGCGGCCCCGTCCCAGCGCCTCGGGACGCATGGGCGGCACGCTCCCGAGGCGCGGGACCAGGGCTCTGCGTGGTCAGCTTTCGCCCAGCGGCATGCGGCGACGGGGAGCGGGCGCCGAATCGATGACCAAGGGGTTACCGGGAGAGCGAGAGCGATGCCCCGCGGACATGGACGCGAAGGGCGAACCGGAGGACGCTCGCAGGCGGGACGGCTCCGTGGCACCAGGCCGGGAGCGGCGTGTCTGGTCCGTCAGCTGCTGATCGGTTTCATGCCCGCCGTATAGGTCGCTTCGGCTGACTTGTACGGCGCGCAAGGGTGCCTGGCGCGATGGCTGTCCGTTACGAAACCACCACGAGGGGCGCTCAAGGCGTGCGAAAATCCCACAGGTTGATGATCACCGTGGCGAGGGGAGCCTCATATGGTCCTGCTGTCGTCGAGCCCGAAGTGGCCCACTCATCCGGACTACCTTCACGACTGGGCCCTGGTGGACGTCGAGACCTCCGGGTTGAACCCCGGCCGGGACCGTGTCCTCTCGCTGGCGATCCTGACGCTGGACGCACACGGAAACCAGACCGGAGAGTTCTCGACACTCCTCAATCCGGGCTGCGACCCCGGACCGGTGCACGTCCACGGCCTCACCTCCGACCGCCTCGCAGGCGCCCCCACCTTCGATGAGATCGCGCCAGAGGTGGGGGGCCTCCTCGGCGGTCGCGTCCTGGTTGCCCACAACGCTCAGTTCGACTACGACTTCCTGGCCCACGAGTTCGCCCACGTCCGTTCCTGGGTGCCGGTCGGTCGGCGGCTGTGCACGCTGGCTCTCAACCGGCTGGTCGGGCCCGCAACGGCCGACCTCAAGTTGGGTACTCTCGCCGAGCACTACGGGGTACGCCAGAACAAGGCCCATGATGCGCAGGACGATGTGCGGGTCCTCTCCGGCATTCTGCGTGGCTCGTTGAGCGCGGCCGAGCAACTGGGCCTGTCCCTTCCGCTCCTGGACTGCCCGCCCCGCCAGGACTACAAGCCGTACGTCCCCAAGACACCCTGCGCGTACCGCAATCCAGGCCGGTTGACGCCGGGCGGTTCGCTGGTGCAAGGCATGAAGGTCGCGATCACCGGGGAGACCCGGATCTCTCGTGAGGAGCTGGTCGCCCGCTCGGTGGCGGCCGGACTGAACATGATGACCTCGGTGAGCGGCCAGACCAGTGTGGTCGTCAGCAACGACCGCGGTGCTGCATCCGGGAAGCTGCGCCGTGCCGCGGATGAGGGCGTCCCGCTCGTGGACGAGCCGATGTATCTGCGGCTGCTGGAGCGGGTGAGGCCCGGGCAGGCCAAGGGGGCCGCCCAGCAGCGCCGCGTGGAGGAGACGTCCGCGGGCGTGCCCGTCGCACAGCTTGCCCCAACGCCGAGTCTGCCCGCGCAGCGCGCTGCTGCACGGACCGTGTCCTCCGCCACGAGGGAACAACCGCTCACCGGGCGTAGGGTCCTGGTCCTGGGCGGCACCCACGACGCGGCAACCGAGGCGCGTGCCCGGGCTGTCGCCTTCGGGGCCTCCGCGGCGGTCAACCTCTCCGCCAGCGTGTCCGACGTCGTGGTGCTCCCCGGTGGCGAGACGGACCGGCGTATGAGCCGCATCGCCACGCTTGGCCTCCGCGTCCACGACCCCGACTGGCTCCACGCACCCACGACCACACCCATGTCCGCGCCCGGACAGAGCGGGGCCGGGGACGCACCGCCGCCGGCGGCGGTGTTGGTGCGAGGGGCCGTCATCGACCTGTCCGACACGGGTACGGCCTGGACGGTCGCGGCCACATGGCGTCAGCAGACCGTCTGCGACGTGGACGTCGTTGCCTTCGCGGTCGACGCACAGGAACAGGTGCCAGGAGATGAGGACTTCGTCTTCTACGGCGCGCCTGAGCACCCAGACGGGACGGTACGCCTCACCACGGACGGTCCCACAGAACAAGCCATCACCGCCGACCTGGAGCGCCTGCCGCTGGAGATTCACCGGATCGTCATCGCCGCCGCCATCGACGGTGCCGCGACCTTCTCTGATGTCGGGGCCATCGAGGTCACCGCCACGCGCGGGATCGGTGCCGCCCCGGACGCCCGGGCCACCCTCGACGCCGCCACCACCGAACGCACCATGATCCTTGCCGAGGTCTACCGCCGAGGAGAAGGGTGGCGGCTGCGTGCCGTCGGGCAGGGCTACAACCACGGTCTGGCCGAGCTTGCCCGTGGCTATGGCGTCGACGTGGACGAATGACCGACGGGTCTTCGTGCGCCGAATGAAGACGTGCCTTCGTGCGGCGATGAGGAGATGAGGCCGGTCCCACCTGCTCTGCCCTGTTCGAGGCGGATGTAGTACTCGGTGGAGATGGGCGCGAGGACCGCCACTTCCTCGGCCGCAGACCGGGGGTGCGCCGGCGCGGCCCGACGGGCAGGCCGACGTCCTGCGGGCGTAGCCGTTCGCGGCGGCTTCGGAGAAACGCCCCGAGTTCCTGATTCTCCATGCGGCAAGTGTGCGAGGCGTCGTGGCGGATCCTGGTACAGCCTGTGCCTGTATCTCGGTCTGGGCGCTGCCTGACGCTGTTGGTCATGACGAAACACATGAACACCGCAGGCAGTGTGCACCCGTCGGTCCGCTCACCGGCAAGGTCATCTTCATCACCGGCGCCAGCCGCGGCATCGGGGGGCCCGGCCCGTCTCTTCGCCTTCGAAGGCGCCGCGGTCGTCCTTGCCGCCCGCGGCGCGAATGCCCTCGGGACCATCGTGAAGGAGCTTCGAGCCGACGGCGGCATCGCGGACGCCGTCACCCTGGACCTCGCCGACCGGGCGGGCATCCGCGCCGCCGTTGACCGCGTCGAACAGCTGCACGGACGTCTCGCCGGTGCCTTCAACAGGTGATCCAGCAGCCCGGCCCGGTCGACGCCACCACCGACGAGGAGTTCACCGTGAGCTTCCGGTCGCACCGGAGGGCCATGAATGCCGCGACCGCCCTGATACGGCTGGGTGGAGGCGGTGCCATCGTCAACACCTCCGGCATCGGCAGCCGTCGCTTCCACCCAAGACGCCTCACAGCTTCGAAGCGGCAACGTGTCGCGGGCGATGCCCACCTGGCGCGACCTCGAAATCGGCGCGCTGCGGTCGGCCGACACGACCAACATCGCGGCCGCTCTGCGGCATAGCGGCCGCAACGAGTACCGCCTGCTCGCTCCGTTTCGAGTCAAGTGGCTACGAAACGGGCGCTCGGCGATTCAAGTCGAAGCTCTGGGTCCGCACGATGGTGACGGTTCAGTTGATGCCGAAGTAGGTTTTGAGGCCGCCGAGCATGAGCTGGATGCCGATGGTGGCTACGAACAGACCGCCGAATCGGGTCATGATGGCCATGGTCTGAGCCGACATGTTCATCCGATTGACCAGCAGTAGATGTCCCACCGGGATCAGGGCCACGGTGATGCCGATGGCGATCAGCGCGGCGATCGGGCCGGACCAGGTGTCACCAGTCGAAGCAATAGTGATCACTGAAGTGATGGCCCCCGGGCCGGCCATGAAGGGAATGGCGTAGGGGACAACGATGGAGCCTTCGGCCGACTGCGGCGGAGGTCGTTCGTGGGCGGGAGCACCGCCTTGCGTACGGGACGGTTCACCCCCGTAGAGCATCTCGAAGCCCATCAGGGCGAGTACCAGGCCGCCCGCCAGGCTGAATGCTCCCAGGTCGATGCCGATCAGGTCGAGCAGCTCCCGGCCGACCAGGGCGGCCCCGCCCAGGGTGACGGCGATCGTCAGCATGATGCGGCGGACGTATTCGCGGCGCCGCTCGGGCTCGTTCTCGGTGAGGATGCGGAAGAAGACTCCGCGGATGAATGGGTCCACGAGTACGAGCATCGAGATCGTCGCCTGAACCGTGAGTTCGAGTGTGCTCATGCAGTGACCTCGCTGCCGTGGAGTGGACGAAACCACTGGCGGCCCCACGCCGCAGGCGTTCCTGTCCGCTGGCAGCCTCTCTTCCCGGCCCGCCTGCCCGGCGCCGGACCAGAGACCATCGGCACCGCGTCCACTCGGTCGGAGCAATGGCCGAACCGTTCGATGTGGCTGGTCAAGCTACGGGGTGTCCCATCGGCCCTCGACCCGATGGTCAAGCAGACCCCAGGTGAGCGAGTCCATGGCCGAGTCCATCGCCGAGTACGCGGCCGTCGAGGAGCCGGCCGTGGGAGGGCGGCGCGAGGTGGAGGGTGACAGGGGTGTGCCGTCCGGAACGCTGCCGCCGCGTTTCGTAGTGGTCCGCGAGGGCACGCACGATGTTCAGTCCGCGACCGTGTTCACAGGGGGCGCCGACAGAGGCGTCCTGGACGCCTCTCCGCAGCTGCACCATGGCAGGAGTCGAGGTGGCCGTCGGTCACTTCCCGCCGGGCCAGGGCTGCTGAGGTGAACTGCCGGATCTCGTGGAGCCTGCACGCCTCGGCCGCCGCGGACACGGCGGCGTGATGTGCCTGGTGGGCACGGGAGGCATGAGGGACCGGGCTGCGGCCTTGGGGTACTGCCGGCCCGGGGCGGCGGTTGCTCCTGGCGTGGATTCACGTGGGGTGTCAAGGTCTGCAGCGTGAGTTGTGCGGTGGCTGGGCCGGTGCGGGTGGCGGTCAAGGCGCTGGGCGACACAGCCCACAGCGGGGCCTTTGCGGGCCTACGTGGCAGGGGCGGGGCGCAGGATGCCGAAAAGGCGGGTGACTTCGGCCGCGACGGCGTCCCGGCCGGCTCCTAGGTAAGTGCGGGTGTCGACCGTGGCCGGGTGGGCGGCGAGGTGGGCGCGGACGGCTGCGGTGAAGGCGTTGTTGAGGTGCGTCGCAATGTTGATCTTGGTCATGCCGCGGGTCACCGCCTGGGCCAGGTCGGCATCGGACACGCCGGAGGAGCCGTGCAGGACCAGGGGGATGTCCACGGTCTTGGCCAGGGCTTCGATGAGGTCGAAATCCAGGCAGGCGTCACGGGTGAGCATCGCGTGGGAGGTGCCGACGGCCACGGCCAGGGCGTCCACGCCGGTGGCGGTGGCATAGGCGGCGGCCTCCTGGGGGTCGGTGCGGGCGCCCGGGGCATGGACGCCGTCCTTGCCGCCGACCTCGCCGAGTTCGGCCTCGACCCATACCCCGTGGTCATGGCACAGGCGGACGACGTCGGCTGTGGCCTGCACGTTGGCGGCGTAGCCGAGCGTGGAGGCGTCGAACATCACCGACTGCAGGCCGAGTTCGAGTCCTTCCCGGACCAGTGGCAGGCTGGTGACGTGGTCGAGGTGGATGGACACGGGTATGCGGGCTGCCTCGCCGGCTGTCAGGGCGGCTCGGGCGAGCGGGGCCAGCGCGCCGTGGTACTTCACCGCGTTCTCGCTGATCTGCAGGACGACCGGCGCATTCGCGGCTTCGGCGCCGGTGACGATCGCTTCGACGTGTTCCAGCTGGATGATGTTGAAGGCTGCCGTCGCGCAACCGCGGGCCCGGGCGGTGGACACGATGTCGCCGGTAGCGATGAGGGGCATGGGATCCTTCCGGAAAGTGAGGCTGAGGTGTGAGAGGGGCCAGGCCCGACATCAGTCGGCGCGCAGTCGGCGATCCGGCTGGGGGTCGCCATGGAAGACGATCTTGAAGCTGTCCTCGTCGATGCCGGCCCCCAGAAGGGTGCCGGGCTGCTGGAGCGCGGTAGCCGCCCATGCCAGGGCCGTTCGCAGCGCGGGCTCGCCCGAGGCACCGCCCGCGAGGAATCCGGACAGCAGGGCATCACCCGCTCCCACGGCGCTCTGCGGGTTTTCGACGATCACCTCGGCATGTAGGACCGAGTCTTCCTCGACCAGGAGCGCGCCGTCCGAGCCCAGGCTGGCCAGGACCGTCCGGGCCCCCCGTTCTCGAAGGCGACGGGCAGCGTCGGCGGCCTGGCCGAGGGTGGCGACGGGCGCATCGGCCGCCTCGGCGAGCTCATGCGCGTTGGGCTTGATCAGATCGGGCCCGGCGGGCAGTGCCGCGACCAGCGGTGGGCCGGAGCTGTCGATCGCGACCCGCAGACCGGCCCTGTGGGCGCGCTGGACGAGCCGGGCGTACAGGTCGGGTGCGGTGCCGCGGGGAAGGCTCCCGGAGCCGACCAGCCAGGATGCCTGCGTCGCCGCCTTGAGCGTGGTGTCGAGCAGCGCGTCGACCTCGTCGGCCGACAGGACGGGCCCCGGCTCATTGACCTTCGTGACCTTGCCGTCGGGTTCGAGAAGGCTGACATTGCTGCGGATGTTGCCGGTGATGGGAACGTTCACGTGGTCGATGCCGACCTCGTCCAGCATCTCGGCGAGACGTTTGCCGTTCGGCCCGCCGATGGGCAGGACCGCGCGGGTGGCGAGGCCGTGGGTACGCAGGGCGAGGGACACGTTGACTCCCTTGCCGCTGGGTTCGCTCCAGCCGGAGCTGGCGCGTTGCACGGTGCCCGGGGCCAGCTGGTCGACCACGAGGGTGCGATCGACGCTGGGATTGAGGGTCAAAGTGACGATCACGTGCGGATCACCTGCTTGAGCCCAGCAGCCTCCAGGCGGCGGGCGTCCGGTTCGGACAGGCCGTCGTCGATGATGAGCAGGTCGATGTCGGAGAGGTTGCCGTACTTGAACAGGCTGGTGCGGTCGTGCTTGGTGTGGTCGGCGAGCAGGATCCGGCGGCGCGCGGCGGCCAGCATGAGCCGCTTGACCGTGGCCTCCGACTCGTCCGGTGTGCTCAGGCCGCGTTCGCTGGAGATGGCGTTGGTCCCCAGGAACGCCACGTCGACCCTGATTTCCGACAGGGCACGGATGGCCCAGTTGTCGACCTCGGCGAAGGTACGGGCGCGCACCCGGCCGCCGAGCGTGTGCACGTTCAGACGGGGGCGGCCGACCAGGGCGAGTGCGATGGTCAGGGTGTTGGTGAAGACCGTCAGCTCGCGGTCGGCGGGGAACATCTCGGCCAGCAGCGTGGTGGTGGAGCCGGCGTCGATGAAGACGGCTCCTTCGCGAGGAACCTCGGCCAGTGCGGCCTGGGCGATCCGCCGCTTCTCCGCCTCGTTGCTGGTACGGCTGGACACCGCCGGCTCGAACGCCAGGTCCTCGACGGCGATCGCCCCGCCGTGCACACGGCGCAGCAGGCCTTGCCGTTCGAGGAGCAGCAGGTCCTTGCGGATCGTCTCGGTGGACACACGCAACCGCTCCGCCATGGCGCCGGCGTCCAGGCGCCCCCGGCTGCGGACGGTCTGCACCAGAAGTTGGTGACGTTCCTCGGCGTAGTGCGACCGTCCCGAGGAACCGGAGGGCTCCCGGTCCGAGGTGGTGTCCGTGGTCATGTAGCAATCCTTCGCTGTCGGTTGCGGCAGCTCGCCGCCCCGGCTGAGGGTGATGGCTTCGTCATGTCGGCACCTTGTCGTGCGGGGCCGGCCTGAGCGGATTGTGCCGGACCTCCGGCGCGCCACGCGACGGCCGGTTCATCGCGTGCCGCCGGGTATGGCCGTCGGCGTCGACGGGCGCCGCGCGCCGGTGGCGTCCGCGGTCACGGGCGCGGGCGGCAGGTCCTGAGGTCCCGTGTAGAGCCCGGCGGCGCATCCGCCCAGCAGAGCGGCGCCGCGGCCGCCGGCCTCCTGCACCTGGGCGAGGGCCACGTCCTTCCAGGCCTCTCCGCGCAGCTGGCGTACTGCCGTGCTGCGGGCGAACCCGCCGGTCATCACCGTGCGTTGGTGAGGGCCGAGGAAAGCGGACATGCCCGCGTCCATCCGGAGGGCGCGGTTGGCGGCCGAGTGCAGCGCGGCTCGCCAGGCCTGGGCCGGATCGGCGTCCCGGCCGATGCCACGCAGTACCACGTTGCCGTCCGGTTCGAGGTCGGCCGTCACCGACCCGGCAGGACGGGCGAGGGCCCGCGCATCGAAGTCGGCGAGTTCGGCGGAGCCGAAGCCCAGCAGTCGCTGCACGTTCTGCAGCAGGAGACCGCCCCGTGTGTCGCCCAGCACCGACAGGCGGCCGGGCAGGACGTGATGCCCCACCGTCACACCGGCCGCGACCAGGTGGCGGACCGCGTCCGGCGACAGCGGGGCCGGCACGGTGCGCACGAGTGCCTCCGCAGTGCCGCAGGAGTCGAGCTGATCGCCGTCGCGTACGGCGCCGGCCCCGACGGCAGCGGCGAGGTGGTCGTGGCCGGCGACGGTGAGGACTGCCCCGTGCAGGCGTTGCGGCGCCCATGAGGAGTTCACGTGTCCCAGCGGCGATCCCGCCCTCACCAACGGTGGCAGCAGTGACGGATGCGCAGCCGACCAGTCCAGTGCCTCCGGCCACCATGCGGCGCTGTCCAGACGCAGCCAGCCGGTGCGGGAGGCGAGGGAGTACTCGCTCGCCTCGTCGCCGCCCAGCGCGCGGACCACCCACTCGGCGATACCGAACCTGCGTACCGCACGGGAGGTGCGGGGGTGATGTTCGACCAGCCAGCGGTGCTTGGAGAGCGACCACTGCGGGACGACAGGCAGACCGGTGGCGCCGGTGAACCGTGCCGCTCCCAGATCGTGGCCCATCCGTGCGGCCAGGGGACGATCGCGGTCGTCGTGCCAGGCGATCACAGGGGCGAGCGGTTCTCCGCGGCCGTCCACCAGGACGCCGGCCTCACCCATGCTCGCCACACCCACGGCCAGCACGTCGCCGGGCGGTGCATCGGCCAGGGCGGACGAGGTGGCGGCGGCGACGGCGCCCAGGATCGCCGAGGGGTCAACGTCGACTCCCTCCTGCGTCACCTGCCAGGTCAGCGTCGCCTTGGCGGCCGTGACCTCGTGGCCATCGGCGGTGCACACCGTGACCTTGCAGGACGTGGTGCCGACGTCCACGCCTACCAGCAGAGCCTCTGACATCAGTGTCCCTCTCGATCTCACCCTCCGTGAGGTGAGTGTGCTTGCTTGTCATCAGTTGTTTTTAGTTGCGTTTCCGTGGAGTGTCAATGGCCTCGACGAAGTCATTGCAGGCAGGTGGCCGTTCGGTGGTGGGAGTGCGCGTGGGCAACGATCCGAAAACTTGGCGTCAACCCATTGACGGCCCACGTAAACCCAACTAAAAACAGGCTTTAACAAGTTGGATACACGCTGCTCCAAGCCGAACGTTGCGCAGCGTAATGATCGACCCGGACGTCGGCAGAGCGGCATCCCGCACGCGACCGTCGTGGTCTCCCCTCCTCACGCAACAGAAGAGGTCTCTCGCATGGCATCGCGCAGAATCGCCCTTGTCGCCGGATCCGCCGCCGTCGCCCTCGTCGCCACCGGTTGTGCCGGTGCAGGTGGCAGCTCCAGCAGCAGCGACGGCAAGTCGGTGAACGTCCTGATGGTCAACAACCCGCAGATGCTCGACCTGCAGAAGCTGACCAAGAAGTACTTCACGAAGGAAACCGGCATCAAGGTCAACTACACCGTGCTGCCGGAGAACGACGTCCGCGACAAGATCAGCCAGGAGTTCTCCAGTCAGGCCGGTACCTACGACGTCGCCTCGATCAGCAACTTCGAGGCCCCGATCTACGGCAAGAACGGATGGCTCTCACCACTGGACGGCACCGTGGCCAAGAACGCCGCCTTCGACCAGAGCGACGTGCTCGGCCCCATCACGGCCGGGCTCAAGGGCCCGGACGGCAAGCTCTACGCCGAACCCTTCTACGGCGAGTCCTCGTTCCTCATGTACCGCAAGGACGTCTTCCAGAAGGCGGGGCTGACGATGCCGGCCCACCCCACCTGGCAGCAGGTCGCGACGCTGGCTGCCAAGGCCGACGGTGCCCGGTCCGGCATGAAGGGCATCTGCCTGCGCGGCCAGCCCGGCTGGGGCCAGGTCTTCGCGCCGCTCACCACCGTCGTCAACACCATGGGCGGCACCTGGTTCACCAAGGACTGGCAGGCCCAGGTCAACGGTGAGGGCTTCACCAAGGCCACCAAGTTCTACGTCGACCTGGTGCGCAAGCACGGGGAGCCGGGTGCCCCGCAGGCCGGATTCACCGAGTGTCTCAACAGCTTCACCCAGGGCAAGACGGCGATGTGGTACGACGCCACATCCGCCGCCGGATCCGTCGAGGCGGCGGGCTCCCCGGTCGCCGGCAAGGTCGGCTACGTCCCGGCGCCGGTGGAACAGACCAAGAGCTCGGGCTGGCTGTACTCGTGGGCCTGGGCCATCCAGAAGGCGTCCACGCACCAGGACGCTGCCGCCAAGTTCATCGAATGGGCCTCCAGCCAGAAGTACGAGAAGCAGGTGGGCAAGGACCTCGGCTGGGCCAGGGTCCCGGCCGGCAAGCGGGCTTCCACATACGAGAACGCCGACTACGTGAAGGCCGCCTCCGCCTTCGCCCGGCCCACCGTCGACGCGATCAACGTCGCGGACCCGAACAACCCCGGCGTGCAGCCCCGGCCTACCGTCGGCGTGCAGTTCGTCGACATCCCGGAGTTCCCCGACCTCGGCACCAAGGTGTCCCAGGAAGTCAGCGCGGCCATCGCCGGCCGCGAATCCGTGAGTTCGGCACTGGACAAGGGGCAGAAGCTCGCCGAGGCCGTCGCCGCGAAGTACCGCAAGGGCTGACTCCGCCGAGCGGAGACGAGCAACAACGAGCGGAGACACCCTCCCATGACAAGCACATCCACCCACGGGACCAGGCAGTCCCGGGCACCGCGCCGTACGGCCGGGCCCGGGGCCGCCCGGCAACGCCGGCAGCCGTCGGCCAGGGCCCGCGCCTGGGGCCGGCGTGGTCCGCTGCTGCCCGCCCTGATCTTCATGATCGTCGTCACTCAGCTGCCCTTCGTGGCCACGCTGGTGATCTCCTTCATGAACTGGAACGCGCTGGCCCCCGGGGAACGCGGCTTCACCGGGTTCGGCAACTACACGCACGTGTTCAGCGACCCGGACCTTCGTTCCTCCGTCATCACCACCATCCTGCTGACGGCCACGGTGGTCCTCATCAGCCTCGTCCTCGGGCTGGGGCTCGCCCTGCTGATGGACCGCCACTTCTTCGGCCGCGGGCTCGTGCGCACTCTGCTCATCGCACCGTTCCTCGTGGTCCCGGTGGCCGCCGCCCTGGTCTGGAAACACGCCCTGCTCAATCCCGTCTACGGCCTGTTCAACGGGACCCTGGCCTGGCTGTGGAAACTCTTCGGTTCCACCCATCCGCCACAGCCGGACTGGATCACCGAGCACCCCTTCGGCTCGGTGGCGGCATCGCTGATCTGGCAGTGGGCCCCCTTCATGATGCTGATCCTGCTGGCCGGCCTGCAGAGCCGCCCGCTGGAACCGATGGAGGCCGCTCGCGTCGACGGAGCCAACGCCTGGCAGGCCTTCCGCCACATCACGCTCCCGCACCTGCGCAGGTATCTGGAGCTGGCCGCGGTCCTCGGATCGATCTACATCGTGCAGAACTTCGACGCGGTGTTCACCATCACCTCGGGCGGCCTGGGCACGGCGAACCTGCCCTACACCATCTACGAGAGCTTCTACCAGGCACACGACTACGGCCAGGCCTCCGCGGCCGGCGTCATCGTGGTGATCGGCAGCATCGTCTTCGCCACGCTCGCCCTGCGTCTGGTGTCCTCGCTGCTCAAGGAGGAGACGACATGACCACCAACGTCCTCGGGCGGCGTACCACAGGACACCGCACTCCTCAGGCCACCAAGGCCCGCCGCACCAACACCCTGTGGGGCCTGGCCGGCTGGGCAGCAGGCATCCTCTTCTTCCTGCCCATTGCCTGGATGGTGCTCACCTCGCTGCACGGCGAGACGGACGCCGCCACCAACCCGCCGTCCCTCGGCGCCCCTCTCACCCTGGACGGCTACCGTGAGTTCTTCGGCGCATCAACGGGAGCCGACCCGTGGCCGGCGCTGCTGAACTCCGTCATGGCGAGCGTGTTCTCCACCCTGTTCGTGCTCGCTCTGGCCATCCCGGCCGCCTACGCCCTGTCCATCCGCCCGGTCCGCAAGTGGTCCGACGTCATGTTCTTCTTCCTGTCCACCAAGATGCTGCCCGCCGTCGCGGGACTGCTGCCCATCTACCTCGCGGCCAAGAACCTCGCGCTGCTGGACAACATCTGGCTCATGGTCATCATCTACACGACGATGAACCTGCCGGTCGCGGTGTGGATGATGCGCTCGTTTCTCGCCGAGATCCCGGTCGCGATCCTGGAGGCCGCCTCGATCGACGGCGCCGGCCTGTCCACCGTCTTCCGCCGCATCATCATCCCGCTGGCCGCACCGGGCATCGCTGCCACCTTGCTGATCTGCTTCATCTTCAGCTGGAACGAGATGCTCTTCGCCCGTGTGCTCACCGGTGTCCGCTCGACCACCGCACCGGTCTTCCTCACCAGCTTCGTCACCAGCCAGGGCCTGTTCCTGGCCAAGGTGTGCGCCGCCGCCGTGGCCGTGTCCCTGCCTGTGCTGATCGCCGGATTCGCCGCCCAGGATCGGCTCGTCCAGGGCTTGTCGATGGGAGCCGTGAAGTAGTGAATGCCACCGACATCACCGCACCCGGACTCGCACATCCTGCGGGGCGAGTTCGCCCCCGACCCTGCCTGTCCTACCCGGCGACGCGTTCGTCAGCGCGCCGGTCGCCGACTGCGTCCCGTTGCCCGACCATGTACGTACCGCCGACGCCGCGCTCGTCGAACCGCTGTGCTGCGCCGTACGCGGTCATGTCGTGCTCCGCGACACCCTCGGTGCACGCGTTCTCGTCTACGGCGCCGGAACCATGGGGTTGATGATGCTCCAGCTCGCCAGGCGCACAGGCGTGGTCAGCGTCGATGTCGTGGACACCAATGCCGCACGCCTCCATGTACAGCCCGCCCACGACTCCGCGCACCACACCGCGCAGAACGGAAATCCAACGCCATGAGTGAATCGATGCGCCGTGTCGTCGTCCGCTCCATCGACGACGTCCAGCTGGAGCAGGTACCCGCGCCGGCTCCCGGAGACGACGAACTCCTCGTCCGGTCCACTCTGGTGGGCGTCTGCGGCTCCGACGTCCACGCGGCGCTCGGCGACCATCCCTTCATCGACCTCCCCTACCGGCCTGGCCATGAAGTCGTCGGTGCCGTGGTCGCCGCGGGCCCAGGGGCCGAGGACTTCAAGACGGGAGACCGCATCGTCGTCGAACCCAACCTCTACTGCGGCCACTGCCCCCAGTGCCTCGCCGGCCGCTACAACATCTGCGAACAGCTGAAGGTCTTCGGCTGCCAGACACCGGGCGCCATGGCCGACCTGTTCACCATCCCCGCCGACCGGGTCCACCGCCTGCCCGACACCATGACCGACCGCCAGGCCGCGCTCATCGAACCGCTCGCCACCCCCGTCCACGCCGTCGCCAAGGCAGGCGACCTCACGGGTCGTACCGTCGCCGTACTGGGCGCCGGCCCCATCGGCCTGCTCACGCTCATCGCCGCCCGGCACGCGGGAGCCGCACGCACGGTCGTCACCGATCTGCGGCCCGCCAAGCTCGAACGGGCCCGGCGACTGGGCGCGGACGTCACCCTGAACGCCGATGCGCCCGATCTCGTCGACCGTGCCCATGAGGTGCTCGGCGGGCGGGTCGACGTGGTCTTCGACTGTGTGGCACGCGCACAGTCGATGGCGCAGGCCACCGAACTCGTGGCGAAGGGCGGCCAGATCATCGTGGTGGGCGTCGGAGCCCCGGGAGCCACACCCGTCCGTCTCGACCTGGTACAGGACCGCGAAATCCGCATCGAGGGCACCCTGATGTACACCGCGGCCGACTACAGGACCTCCATCACCCTCATCACCTCCGGCGCCGTCGACGCCGACGAGGTCATCACGGCCGTCTACCCGTTGGAGGAAGCGGGCAAGGCCTTCACCGCAGCCCTCGACCCGGACCAGGTCAAGGTTCTCGTGTCCGTCCCCCAGACCTGACCGACGGGTGCCTACGGCCGGCAGGCCGCTCGGGTGCCACCGTACGGAGCAAACCACCGAGGGACCGCTGCGGTCACCCTGACACGCTCCGCTTCGTTCCGCAGCCGTCTCGCACGGGGCCCGACGAGACACGACGTCGCCCGGAGCCGGCCGTCCGCCGGCGCGTGCGGGAGGACTCCGACCGCGTCCCGCGGCGGTCTCAGACAGCTCGCTCGCCAGGCTTGTGTTCCGCCCGCCTCGCCCCCCGGGACACGGCTTCCCAGGACGCAGCGACCCGCCTACCGGGATCGTCGCGCCCTGTCGGGGCAGGAGGATGGAGTCATGGCCGGAAACGTGGACCTCGCCCAGTTCCTGCGGTGCTGCCGGGACCGCATCGACCCCAAATCGGCCGGTATCCCCAAACGCGGCACCTACCGCCGAGTACCTGGGCTTCGGCGCGAAGAAGTCGCCCAGCTCACCGATGTGAGCACCGACTACTACACCCGCCTGGAGCAGGGCCGAAACATCCCCCCTCGGACAGCGTCCTGGACCCCGTCGCCGAGGCCCTGCGCCTGGACGACGCGGAACGGGCGCACCTGCACCACCTGGTGAAGGTCCGGCCCGGCCGCCGCTCCCGGCGCACCACACCCGGCGTGCAGCGCGCGCGTCCAGGACTCCTGCGGTTCCTGGACTCCTTCCACGACCACGCCGCCTTCGTCCTCGGCAGGCGCGGCGACGTCCTGGCCACCAACCATCTGTGCCGCGGCCTGATCGCCGACTTCGACGCCCTGCCCTATCGGGAGCGCAACCTCACCCGCTGGATCGTCCTGTCGCCCGAAGCCAGAGCACTGTACGCGGACTGGGAACGACTGGCCGCGGAGATGACAGCGATTCTGCGCCTGGACGCCGGCCGTCACCCGGATGACGCCCGCACCACTGAGCTGGTCGGTGAACGGACGATGAAGAGCGAGCACTTCCGCCGCTGGTGGGACGACCACAAGGTACTCACTGCCCACGTCACCCCCGTCCGCGCCGACCTCGCCGAGGCGAACGGCATCGAGACCGTATGGAAGGCAGTGGAGGAGACCGGCCGCCCCCTGGCCGTCGCGGTGCTCAACGCAGGCCGCAGCATCGGAGGGCCTTTCCTCGACACCGACCTGGACGACGAACTCTCCCTCATCGCCCTGAACGTCACCTCGGTCGTCCACCTCGCCAAGCACGTCGCCCGGCACATGGCCACCCACCACGCGGGCAGGATCCTCGTCACCTCGTCGCTGTCCGCGACCCTGCCCACCCCCTACGAGACGGTATACGGGCCCTCGCGCGCCTTCACCCGCATGTTCGCCCTCGGCCTGCGCGAAGAGCTTAAGGACCATGGTGTCACCGTCACCACGCTCATGCCCGGTGCCACCGACAGCAACTTCCACGCCCGCGCCGGAATGACCAACACCGCCTTCGGCCCCGGCATGAAGAAGAACAGCCGCAAGGAAGTCGCCCGCCAGGGCTTCCTCGCCATGATGGAAGGCCGCGCGGAGATCGTAGGCGGCGACGCCGCCACCAAGCGCACCGCCATCCGACACCGCTTCCTGCCCGAGACCTACAAAGCGGCCCGGCACGCCGAAAAGGCAAAACCCCGCCCTCAGCACTGAGCACTCAGCAAGCTGGACAGCCAGGTCCAAGCGCCAAGACCGGGGGATGACAACGGCGTCAGCGGGCACGTGCGGTGGCGATCGGCCTTGAGCACCCCAGGACGTCGGTGCAATGGGCGGGCGTCCGCTTCGTGATCATGATCGCCTGCCGAGGCGAACCGTCCGTACGGCAGTAGCCGACCCTGCGTCACAGCGCGAGGATGTGGGGGAAGCGCCGCTGCCAGCGGCGTGAACCGGTCGGGCGGCCGGGCGGTCGGAGGCGCGGCGCGTTGTCGGCACGGGTCCGGGATGCCTTCCGCCGCACGGCGTACACCCGGTCGTGGCCGGCGAGGCACCGGGTGAGGGTGGCACTGGCCGAGTCGGTCGTGTGGCCGCCCGCCGCCGTCCTCTGCGAGGGAGATCTCATGTCCCAGAACACCGAGTCCAGGCCGGCAGAGCCGCGGATCGCGGGGACCGGCCGGGCCGTGCGGCGGCAGGCCCCCTTCGGCGACCGGCAGGACGCCGAAGGCGCACGGTGCGGCTTCGCAGCCAGGGCGCGAGGCAGGCTCGTCCGCGACGCCGACGGGCGCACCGGGCAGGGCCCGTACCCCGCCGGACCGGATGACGTGATCGTCCTTTCCGGGACGGACGCACGCGGTGGCGCGGTCACCGGTGAAGCGGTCACGGGTGAAGCGGACGGGACCACCCGCCTCGGACCTCTTGGCGCCGCGCGCCCGGACGCCGTCGTCGTCGCACCGTGACCGGAGGGGCTCCATGTCCAATTCCGGCACGCTGGTCCTGATCATGGCGGTGGCCGTGCTCGCCCCGCTTCTCGCGGAGGGGGCGGCGCGGCGGGTCCGTGTTCCCCTGGTCATCTTCGAGATCGCCCTGGGCATCGTGATCGGCCCGGACGCCCTCGGCTGGGCCGAGGACGATCGGGTCATCGACACCCTGTCCCGTCTCGGGCTGGCCATGCTCATCTTCCTGGCCGGATACGAGATCGACTTCGCGACCATCCGCGGTGCGACCCTGCGCCGGGCCACCGGGGCCTGGCTGATCTCGCTGCTCCTCGGGATCGGACTCGCCTTGGTGATCGGCGGCGGACAGACGTACAAGGCCTTCGTGATCGGTACGGCTCTGACCAGCACGGCCCTGGGCACCGTGCTGCCGATCCTGCGCGACAGCGGTGACCTGCACACCCGGTTCGGCACCGTGATGTCGGCGTTCGGGGCCGTGGGCGAGTTCGGCCCCATCGTCGCCATCGCGCTGCTGCTCAGCGGACGCAAGCCGGGCCAGTCCGCCGCCGTCCTGGTCCTCTTCGCGGCGATCACCCTCGCCGTCGTCCTGTGGGCGCTGCGACCGCGTCGGCCCTGGTTCTCCCGGCTGGTCGACAAGACCCTGGACAGCAGCGCGCAGTTCGCGGTCCGCTTCGTCATGCTGCTGCTCGCGGGGATGCTCGCTCTGGCCGAGTCCTTCGGCCTCGACATCCTCCTCGGTGCCTTCGCCGCCGGTGTCCTGACCCGGCTCGTGCTCCAGGGTGCCTCACCCGCTCACAGCGCCCAGATCTTCGGCAAGGTCGAGGCCATGGGGTTCGGTTTCCTCGTACCGCTGTTCTACATCGTCACCGGTATCGAGTTCGATCTGCGGGCACTCCTCGACGGCGCGCGCGCTTGCCCTGCTGCCGCTGTTCCTGCTGCTGTTCCTGCTCGTCCGAGGCGGGCCGGTGTACTTCTTCGCCCCGCGCGAGCTGCACCGCGCCGACCGGTCCGCCTTGACGCTCTTCGCCTCGACCTGCCTTCCGCTGGTGGCGGCGATCACGGCCATCGGCGTCGACCAGAAGGTACTCGCTACGGACGAGGCGGCCGCGCTGGTGGGCGCGGCGATGCTCTCCGTGCTCCTGCTGCCCCTGGCGGCGATGCGACTGCGTGCCGGGACCAGCGGGGGCGAGCGAGCGTCCTCCGCCTCGGCGGAGTCGGAAGCCTGGTGACACCGCGGGACCGGGTTCGAGTCGTGCAGAGGCAGAGGCAGAGGCAGAGGCAGAGGCAGAGGCACAGGCTGACGCAGCCGTTTCAGGCCGCGTCTGCCCCGGGCACCGTCACGGCTGTCCGGGGCGTAGGGCTCTGCGGGGCGCGCTGCGTATCCGCCAGGTCCGGCTCGGCGCAGGACCCTGCCGCGGCCTCTCGGGACGCGGCAGGGTCCGAGCGTCACGTCGTGCCGTGCGCCCGGGGGAGCCGCCCGGACTTCGCCCACTCCGCCGCCGGTGACCAGAGTCCCGCTCCGCCGGCGGCACCCGTGCCTGTTCCGGTGGCCGTCCCGGTACCCGTGCCGTCCCATGTGCCGGCGGGCCGCCATACGCCCGGTCCCCCGGAGGCGCCGGCACGGCCGTCACCGCCCGCCGCGACCGGCCGGTGATTGCGGTGCGTCCGCTGGAACCCGACCGTGTAGGTCCGGGTGACCGAACCGTTGGACGAGGTCACCTCGATGGTGCGGGTGGTGAACCTCGACGTGTGCGACGACAGGACCGAACCGCCGTCGGTGACCTTCACCCGGGCCCCGGACTGGGCCGGTACGGCGGACAGGACAGGGATCCTCCCGTTCTTCGGCCAGTCGACGACGTACGTGGACACGTCCGGATCGAACCCGTCGATCGCGACGCCCCCGACGGTGATCGCCTTGGCGTCGGCGACGCTCGCCTTGGTGGCGTCCGAGTAGTTCGTCACCCGGACCGACCCGTCGGCGCCCACGACCACCTGCGCCGTCATGGCCGCCGCCAGGTTGATCCGCTGCCAGCTCGCGCCACCCGCCGACGTGAGGTCGAGCGGGTACCCCGAATCCGTCGCCGTCTGCTCGAGGACCTGTGTGCGCTGCTCGGCGGTGAGATCCGGGAACGCCGTGATCAGCAGGGCCGCCGCGTCGGCCGGCGTCCTGAGCGCCTGCCCGGCCATCCCCGCCTGGGAGAACCCGTAGCTCAGGCGCTGGGTGTACAGGTCGACGTCCTGTGCCGGGCTCAGGCCGCCGTACGCGTCGCCCGCGCAGGCCGCGAGCGTGTCGCCGTACCCCTCCTTCTCGCACTGCTGGAGCAGCACGTTCTCCAGCTCGGTGTGGGCCTGCATCAGCAGCTTCGCGAAGTCGGGGTCGGCCCACCGGTGGGCCACGGTGGCCTGACCGGTGATGCGGCCGCCCATGACGTCGATCGGGTAGTGGAATCCCAGGACGATGCGGTTGTTCCCGTACTCCGAGGTGCGCGCGAGGATCGACGGTGCCAGCTCCGGCAGGAGGGTGGCCAGGACCGTGCCGGCCTCGTAGCCGCCGTAGGTGTGACCGCTCGGGTACGAGCCGCTGGTGGCGAGGCCGCTGTAGGAGCCGTCCTGCGACTCGTAGATGTCGCCGCCGTCGCCGACGAAACCGAGCCGCACGTACGGGCGCAGGTAGCCGTAGTGGTTTTTCGCCGCGTCATGGGTGTCGAGGTTCTTGGTGACGCGGCCGAACAGCGCGTTCGTCTTCGGCAGTCGGCCCGTGGTCAGGGCGTCCTCGTAGATCTGGCCGAGACGCGACCCGAGGCCGTCGGCCATGGTGACGGTGGCGCTGTGGGTCGCGTCGACCTCGGCGCGGTCCACCTCCTTCTGTGTCGCCGCGTTGTTGATGCGCACGGCGATCCGGTCGTTCTGAGCGGTGAGCGGGGTGCCGTTGGGCACCTTGGTGTTGGCGCCGAGGACGTCGGTGCGCAGATCGTCGATACCGCTGAGCAGGTCGTTGAAGTAGTCGCTCCCGTCGCCGGTCGCCGGCCACTTGTCCGACGCGTACGTCGCGTTGAGCGTGTCGTCCGGGAAGGGAGAGGGCACGTACGACGGATCGGAGGCGTCCGCCGCGGCGGTCACCGGGGCGGTGGCGGTGGAGTCGTCCGACGTTCCGGCCAGGGTGACCGCGGTGACGGTCGCCGTGTGGGTCTTTGCCCGGTCCCCGGTGGTCAGCAGCGCCGTGGTGGTCGTGGCGGGAACATGTGCGGTGGTTCCGTCGCCGAGGGACACCGTGTAGCCGATGATCGGGAACCCGCCGTCGCCGGCGGCACGCCAGGTCACACGGACCTGCTTGCCGTCGGTGAGCACACCCGTGACGGTCGGCTTCTGCGGCATCCCGCCGGCGGTGACCACGGGGGCCGTGGCGGGACTCGGCCGCGAGGAACCGAGCGAGTTCACCGCCCGGACGCGCGCCGTGTACGACGTGCCGGACGGCAGCCAGGTGAACGTCGTGCGGCGGCTGTCCGGATCGTGGATCTCGACCTGGTGACCGTCGTCGAGGGTGACCTCGTAGCCGGTGACCGGTGAGCCGCCGGTGTCCTCGGGCGCCTGCCAGGCGACGGTCACGCTCGTTCCGGACGAGGTCGCCGAGACCGCGGAGGGCGCGGCGGGCACCGTCCTGGGCTTCGTGGTGAGCGCGGCCATGGCGTGGTCGAGGGCCTCGTACCGTGCGGTGAGGGTCTCGTCCGTGGCCGTGTCGTTCGCGATCGCGGTCCGCGCGTCGGCGAGTGCCGTGGTGAACGCCTTCCACGAGGTGTCCGTGTAGCGGGTGTCGTCCAGGACCGCGGCGGTCGCGACCAGGTCCTCCAGCTTCAGTCTCGGCAGTGGGATCAGCTGGTCGGCGGCGAGGGTGAGGCTGCGGGTCCGGGTGTCCACCTCGAGCTGCGTCGCGTCCTCGGCGCCCACCAGGGCGCGCGCGGAGGCGAGTTCACGCCGGAAGACACCGAAGTCGATCGTGTCGTAGCGTGCGCCGTCGTCGGCGAGACCCTCGTACTGTTCGATCGCCTTCCGTAGGGCTGACGTGTCCGCGGGAGCGGGCGCGTCCACGTGGTCGAAGGTGATCCGGCCCAGGTTGGCGACGTACGGGTGCGAGGAGTCCGCGGTCGTCGTCAGCCGCAGGTGGACGGCGTGCGTGCCGGTGATCGCCTCGGGCAGCGTCAGGCTCGTGGTCCCGCCCGAGGACCACGCGGTTCCCGTGACCGGCAGGGGCACGGTCGCGTACGGCGTGCCGGGGTCGGCCGGGTCGAAGGCGCCGAGGTAGAGCTGAACGGCCGAACCGGTGCCGCAGCGCGCGGAGTTGTTGACGTAGGTGAACGTGACGGTGTTCTTCGGCGAGCTGCCGAAGTCGATGTCGCCGTAGTCGAGCCAGGCTCCGTCGTAGGTGCCGCCGAGATCGGTGGCGGAACCCGCGCCGGACCAGCCGGCCGGCTCGCTCTTGAGGCCGCCGCCGCTGTTCGAGTGGAACGCGGTGGCGTCGAAGCCCACGGGGGCGTCTGCGTTGCGGGTCAGGGTCAGCACGTAGACGTTGGCGACGTACGGCTGCGACGAGGTCTCGGTGCTGGAGACGAAGTCCGCGTAGACGTCCTGCACGCCGGTGAAGACACTCCGGTCCAGCTGCACGGTCGTGGTGGCGATGGTCCCCCAGCCCGACCCGGTGTAGTCGAGGGGGATGTCGACGCTCTTCGGGCCGTCCTTCGAGCCGAGGTGCAGCTCGATGTGGGAGTCCGACGCCGCACGTGACTGGGGCTTGTCGTAGCGGACGGTGAGGGTGTCGGCGCCGTCACCGAGGTCCGTGTCCTGCCACCGGGCCCAGGCACCGTTCGTCACGTTCTCGAAGATGCCGTTCGCGAGGTTGAGGGGAAGCGAACCGTCGCCGGTCGTGGTGCTGTTCGCCGCGCTGAGTGTGGCGAGCGTGGTCGTGGGGGAGGAGGAGACCTCGTTCGGCGAGAACTGGTACCAGTCGAAGTTCGACACCCACTGCTGGCCGGCCGGGGCGTGGAACACGAACGTCGCGCTCTTGGCGGCCAGCAGGGCGGCCGGGTCGGTGACGGCCGCCTGGACCGTGCTGTAGTACTGCCAGCCGCCGGTCCCGGGAAGCGAGGCGGTGGCGACCACGGGACCGTCGGCGGCGCCCGCGTGGATCTCGACGCTGCTCGGCTTCGCGTTCGCCGGCTGCGAGTTGGCGTAGCGGACCGAGACGCTGCGTGGGGAGACGCCGCCGAAGTCGAGCCCGGTGAACCGCTCCCACGCTCCCTCGGTGACACCTCCGAGGTCACCGTCGGAGTAGTACGCCTCCTTCACGAGGCTGGGGCCCTCCATCTGGGCCGGGGCCTCGGCCTGGAGCACGGCGTAGCCGCCCTCGTCGATGGTGAGCGTGTCGATGGCGGACCGTAGTGCGTCGTCCGCGGCCATCAGCGAGCCCGTCGTGGAGGCGGGGTCCGCGAGGAGGGTCCTCGCCCGTTCGAGCGCCGACCGGAACAGATTCCAGGAACCGTCGGAGTAGTGGGCGCTGCGCACCAGCGACGCCTGGTCCACGAGCGCGGCAAGGGTCTTGCGGTGCACCGCGGCGGCGGAGATGACGAGCGGATCGGTCGGTGATATCCCCGTGCCGCGCACGGTCGAGGCCGGCCGTCCATGGGCGAAGGCTTCGTCGCGGAAGGCGATGCCGAAGCGGGCGTCGACCTTCGTGGTGCCCTTGAGTGACAGCGTGGCCGTGCGCCGGCCGCTGACGCGGAGGTCCGCGGTGACGCCGTCCGGCAGGCCGGTCAGGCTCGCCGCCCCGGTCCTGGTGAGGCTGGTTCCCCTGCGGGCGGCGAAGGACGCCGGGCCGGACAGGGTGAGCTTCACGCTGTCGTCGACGGTCCCGTCCGCGGCGGTGTCGACGGTGCCCGGGTGGGCGGAGACGACGGTGTCGTGCCTGCCCGTTCCCGCGCCGCCGTCACCCGTGCCGCCCGTGTCGGTGTCGAGCGAGTACGCCGGCTCCGTGTCGGCGCCCCACCGGGAGGGCTTGGACCCCATGGTGAAGTCCAGGGATCCGCCGGAGATGATCTGGGAGTAGTCCAGCCATGTGTTGTTGAACCGCGAGCCGTTGAGGGTCGCCTTCTGCACGTAGTAGTTGCTCGGCGACACGCCGTCGGCCTTCACCGTGAACCGGCCGCCACCGGCGTACGTGATCGTCGTCGAGTCGAAGAACGGGCTGCCGATCTGGAACTGGCTGGAGCCCGCCGTCACCGGGAACAGGCCCAGGGCGGCGGCGACGAACATCGTCGACATGGTGCCGGCGTCGTTGTCCATGGTCGGCAGGAAGCCGTTCGGGGAGAGCTTGTACACCTGGGTTCTGACCGGCGGGGTGAACTCGCCGCCGGAGCTGGGGGCTTCGCCGGTGGAGCCGGTCGCGATGTAGCGGTTCCAGGTCGTGCCGGTGTAGATGGCCCGCACCCACTTCTGCGTCAGGCTCGGCTCACCGACGTAGTTGAAGAGGTAGGGGGCCTGCAGGTCGATCTCGTTGGCGTTGGAGTGCAGCATGGTCGAGCCGTCGTCGGCGGCGGAGTCCTCGCCGAACATGTGCTTGATCGCGGCCCGGCCGGCCTGCTGGCCGCCCATGGCCTCGATGAGGCCGCCCATGTCGTAGGCGTCGTACCAGTGGTACTGCCAGAGCGTGCCCTGGTAGAGGCCGGCCGCCTCGAACTTCTCGTAGTCGGCGCTCTGCCACTCGCCGTCCGCGGCACGCGGGGTGAGCAGACCGACCTCGGTGCCGTCGGCCGCGGTCCAGGCACCGGACTTCACGAGGTGGTCGATGGCCATGGTCGACTGCGTGCGCAGCTTCTTCGCGTCCGCCGTCTTGCCGAGGGCGTCGGCCACGACGGACAGTGCCCACTGGTCGTAGCCGCGCTGCACGGTGGTACCGGGATCACCTGTCACGTATCCCTGCCGCAGCTGCGCCCCCGTGTAGTACCCGGTGTACGCGAGCAGCGCCGGGTAGGCCTCGTCGAGCCGGTCGAAGTTCTTGTAGCCCTTCGACAGGGCGTCCGCGACCAGCACGGCCGAGCGCTCCCAACGCACCGTCGGGACCGAGTGGGTGAGGCTGCCCGGGCTCTTGCCGGCGGTGTGCGCGTCGGCGAACAGCTCGATGAGCGACTGCACCATGTCCCGGTAGGTGGGCGGGTCGATGTAGGCCTCGACGGAGTACTTGCGGAAGTCGTCCCAGGTGGACCAGCCGTCGTAGTAGGTGAAGCCGTTCGTCCTGTGCACCGCTCCGTCGACGCCGCGGTACGTTCCGCTGGTGCTGGTGGCGTTCACCGGCAGCGCGTACATGCGGTACAGGTGCGTGTAGAACTCCTTGGTGAGCGTCGACCCGGGATCGGACGTCGCGGAGGAGCGTACGTCGACGGCGCCGAGCGCGTGGTTCCAGTCCGCCTTGGTCCGTGCGCGCGCCTGGTCGAAGGTGAGGTCGCCCACCTCGTTGTGCTGGTCGGTCGCGGCCTGTTCTGCGCTGATCGGCGAGAGCGTGACGCGCAGTTCGACGTCGGCCCCGGCGGACGGGGCGAAGCCGAGCAGGGCTCCGGTGTCGGCGCCGTCCTGTGCGGTCGCGTCGCTCAGCTTGCCGTCGTTGCCCCAGCTCTTAAGGGAGGTGACGGGGACGTTCGTGGTGGCGTCGTAGTAGAGCTTGTACGAGGCGCCGTTGAACGACCCCGCGATGAGCCCGGTGATGGAGGTGGTCCCGTCCGCGAGCGTCGTCGCCTTCAGCGTCGAGCGGGTGCGGCTGGTGAAGTTGTTCGCGAGGTCGAGGACGAGTTGGGGACTCGCACCGGACGGGAAGCGGTAGCGCTCCAGCGCGGTGCGCGTCGTCGCGGTCATCTCGGCCTGGATGGTGCCGGAGTCGCTCTGCACCGCCGCCCCGGTCCCGGAGAGAGCCCCGAGGCCCACCTTGTAGGAGCCGGGCGTCGCGGTCTCGTCGTCATGGCTGAACGCGTGGGCGTAGGTGCTGGGGGCGGGGCGCCTGTCGTACTGCACGGAGGTCGGCACCACGAGCAGGTCGCCGCCGCCTCCGGACCCGCCGACGCCGTCGAGGTTCGTCGCGGTGAAGCCCGCGATGTGGTCCTGGTTGTAGTCGTACCCGGTGTGGTTGCGGCCCGGCGTGGTCATCGGGTTGACCTTGGCCAGTCCGTGGGGCGCCTGCGCGCCCGGCAGGTCGTTGCCGTCATCGCCCGCGGTGGACACGAACGGGTCGACCAGGCGCGTGTAGTCCGTCCCTCCCGACCCCGCGGAGGCGGCTGCGACCGGCACGGCCGCCGCCGCGCCGCCACCCGCCAGCGTGGCGATGCCGAGCGCCCCCGCGAGCAGCGCGGCGACCGTCGCGCGCAGCGGCCGGCGGCCGGGTCGGCGGACGGCTCTCGGAGGGACCACAGGGGGCAGGGCGAAGGGGGGATGGGATCTGATGGGCACGTCAACCTCTCCAGCAGCTGTTGTTCTCCGCACGCACAGGTCTGCCTCCGCGATCTGACAACGTTGTCTATTCGCGCCCGGGCGTACGACTCGAAGGAGGACGGAAAGTGAGCGCCAAGCATCGCACGCAACCGACGAATTGCACCCGCCGCGTTCACCGCCGTCTGTCATGACACACGGAGAAGACGTACGGAGCGCGACAAATATGCGAACACTGCGCGCGAGCCGGGCATGGCCACTACGCGCGCGTCGGCATGGCCTTTGCGTGCGTGCCGGACTGGCCAAGGCCCTTGGGGGTTCGGGAGAACGGTTCGGGGGAGGCTGCCGTCCGCCATGGGGCATCGATTCCACGGGCTGGCGGTCGTCGCGTTGGTGGACCAGAGGAGTGGCGTGGCCCCATAGGCTGAGCCCTCATCCGCACTGTCTGGGGGAGTAATGACAAGCAGGTTCACCGAGTTGGTAGTCGACTGCCACGACCCGGAGCGGCTCGCGGCCTTCTGGTGCGCGGTTCTGGGCTTCAAGGTGATCGACCGGAGCGAGGACAAGGTCGAGATCGGTTCCTGGGAGCCGACCGTCGAGGAGGTTCGGGCCCGTCAGATGCCGCCCACCCTGCTCTTTATCCGGGTGCCCGAGGGCAAGAGCGTGAAGAACCGGCTCCACCTGGACGTCAGCCCGATCGACGGCAGTACCGACGACGAGGTGGCCAGGCTGCTGGACCTTGGCGCCGCCAAGGTGGACGTGGGCCAGAACCCTGGCCTGAGCTGGGTGGTCATGGCCGACCCTGAGGGCAACGAGTTCGACGTCCTGCGCACCCTGGCACCGTCCAACTAGAGGTTCACGCCCATGGGTTGGCGGGCGTAGGCGGTCGGTGAGCGCGGGACGGGCTGATTCCCCCGCGTACCAAGCCATGCGCGGCCAGTTGGTGCTCGATGTCGCGGCCGAAGGAGTTCTTGTCGCCGATCAGGGTCTGTCCCGGCCGGGTGACAAGGAGTTGCGGTTCGGCATCGAGCAGGTCCAGCAGCGTCTCGCGCTCGTCGGTTGTCGCTCCGGTGAGGGGCGAAGGCGACGGGGAGTCCGTGGAGCGTGCACATCAGGTGCCGGGGCAAGGCCCAAAAGAATCCGCCGTGGCTGGCGCAGCAGCCGTACTCGGCCCATGCTCCCTCACCTCATGCGCGCAGCCGATCCGTTGGAATCGACACCTAGTGGTGGTGCGGTGGGTGCGGGGGCGTAGGTGGGGTGGGGATGCTGGACAGCGCCGGGGGGCTCTCCGGCCAGAGCAGGAGGATGGGGCAGGGGGCGTGGTCGATGACGAAGCGGCTGTGCGGGCTGAGGCTTTTCGGGCCCAGGCGGCTACGGTCACCGTCCCGGGCCACGATCAGGAGGTGTGCGTCCTCGGCTGCGGCGACGACCTCGCGCTCGATGCGGCCGGTGCGCGCGACGCGGGTACAGGGCCGGCCGAGCCGGTCGGCCGCCTGCCGCAGCAGGTGCTGCGAGGCTTCGGCGGCCAGCTCTTCCACCCGGGTGCCTGGATCCCGCTCCGGGCGGCCGCGGCCCAGCAGGCCGGCGAACGCGCCGTGCGCGATGGCCGGTAGCTCCTCGTCGCTCACGTGCAGCAGCACGATCTCCGCCCCGTCGGCCGCCTGGGTGCGGGCGGCGTCCACACAGGCGGGCCAGGTGCCCTCGACGATCCACACCACGACGGTCATACCAGTCATCCTCCGGCCTCTTGTTCCGGCGTCCGGCAGGTTCCGGCGGGCGCAGTGGTCTCCACCGGGTCGGTGCCGGGGCGGCAGGGGCAGTGTCGTGCCGAGCAGGTGAGCCCGGCTTCACCTCAGTGTCGTGCCCGCGCACGGTCCGCCGCCACAGCAGCGCCGCCACCGCACCGGCGCTGGTGAGGTCCGGTGCGATCGGTGCCTGGTGTTGCCTCTCGATCACCGGTCGGAACCAGCAGTCCGTGTCCTTCAGGATGCGCGCGAACGTCGCGGGGCTGTCGCGTTCGCTCGCCAGGGGCTCGACCTCGGGCTCGGGCTCGACTTCGGGCTCGGGCTCGGGCTCGGCCTCAGGAAAGGCGAACCCTGATTACGCGGCGCCCGCATCGCCGAGGAGTCTGCCCACCAGCAGTTCCGGGTAGCCGGAGGCCGGCGGGTCGATGCCGAAGATCGCCCGCAGGTAGAGCGGTGCGATGAGCTGGTCGAGGATCTCCTCCAGGGGCGGCGGGATCTCACCGCGGGCTGCGGCTCGCTCGCGGATGCGCTCGATGGAGTGGATCCGCCGCTGGAAATGCTGTGCGCGCTCCGCCCGAGTGGGGGTGCCGCTCGGCATGGACAGGGCGACGGCGCGTACGAGAAGGCGGCCTTCGGGCGTACGGATGCTCTCCACCCCCGCCTTCACCCAGGCGGTGAGGTCTCCGCGCAGGGTGCCGGTGTCGTGCAGCGGCCAGTCCCGTTCGAGGCGGGTGGTGACCACATCGGCCAGGAGAGCCTCGCGACTGCCCCAACGCCGGTAAATGCTGGTGTGGTTGACCCCGGCCCGTTGCGCGATGGCGGGGATGGTGAGGTCCGCGCCCTCGGAGAGCGACAGCAGGTCGATGACCGCCTGATGGACGGCTGCGCGGACCTGCTCGGAACTCTTGCGGACCCGTGGGGTCGGTTGTTGCGAAGTCACTCCCACATCGTAAGCACAGATGTTTGCTTGGCGGCGCTCATGGGTCTAGGGTGATCTCCGTAAGCACAGATCTGTGCTTACGGAATGAGGGAGTGACATGAAGCAGCTGCTGTTCCCGAACAACACCCAGTTCTGGTACGAGACCCTGCGCTCGATGAGCCACATCGCCTACGGCGGCGCCGACTTCGGTGAAGTGGTCTCCACCAGCGAGCGCATCGTCGAGGGCGACTACGACAGTTGGCACAGGGAGTGGCTGGCCACCGCCGACCGGGTGTCCGCGGAAGCGCTGAAGGCTCTGGACGCCGGCCACACGGTCAGCGCCCGGGACGGATTCCTGCGGGCCTCGAACTACTACCGCTCGGCGGAGTTCTTCCTGCACGGCCACCCCTGTGACCCGCGCCACGACCATGCCTACGACCGCTCCGTGGCCTGTTTCCGCTCGGCGGCGGCGCTGTACACCCCGGTCATCGAACCGGTCGAGATTCCGTACGAGGACACCACTCTGCCCGGCTACCTCTACCGGGCCGACACCACAGGGGAGCCGCGGCCGACCCTGATCATGCACAACGGTTTCGACGGCACCGCGGAGGAGATGCACTTCTTCGGGGCGCTGGCCGGCGTCGAGCGCGGATACACCGTGCTGGTCTTCGACGGCCCCGGGCAACCCGGGCCGCGCCACCACCAGGACCTGGTCTTCCGCCCCGACTGGGAGAACGTCATCACCCCGGTGATCGACTTCGCGGAGACCCTCCCCGAGGTCGACAACAGCCGCATCGCACTCCTCGGCATCAGCATGGGCGGCGTACTCGCCCCCAGGGCCGCGGCCTTCGAGCACCGCCTGGCCGCACTGATAGCCGTCGACGGCGTCTACGACCTCGGCCAGGTATCCGTCCGCAACATTCCCGGCGACCGCGAGGCAGCCGAACGCCTCCTGCGCGCGGACTCCGCCCCCGAACTCGACGCCGCGATGGAGCGGATCATGGCCACCGACGCGACGGCGCGGTGGGCGATCAACCACGGCATGTACGTCATGGGTGTCGACACTCCCCGCGCCTTCAACGCCTCGTACCTCGACTACACCCTCGCCGACGGTATCGCCGAAAAGATCCAGTGCCCCACCCTCGTCTGCGACGCCGCCGAGGACGAGTTCTTCAAGGGTCAGCCGGAGCAGCTCTACGACCACCTGACCTGTCCCAAGACCCTGATGGTGTTCACCGCCGAGGAAGGCGGCGGCGCCCACTGCCACCCTGGCGCCATGCGCCTGTCCCAAGCCCGCCTCTACGACTGGCTCGACGACACCCTCGCAGGCACGGGCACGGGCACGGGCACCGGCACCGGGGCCTGAGGCCCTCACCCACCAAGCACCGCCGCGCATCCCGCGCTTCCGAAGCCACCTGGAGGACACACCCATGACCCGCACGGGCATCAAGGCCGCACTCACCGACCTGCTCTTCAATGGGGACATCACCCTGACCGAGGCCGCCGAGCGCCACTTCACCCCCGACTACCGCCAGCGCACCGACGGCGAGTGGGCCGACCGGGCCGACTTCCTCGACCACATCGCCCACCTGCGTACGCTCGTGGTCGACGGTGAGGTCGAAGTGCACGAGGAGCTCTACGACGGCGACAAGTACGCCGACCGGCACACCTGCCACATCACGAAGAAGGACGGCTCGACCGTGAGCATGGAGGTCTACGTGTTCGCCGACCTCTCCCACGACGGCCGCTTCCAGCGCATCGAGGAGACCACCCTGATGCTCAAGGGCTCCGACGCCGACCGCGACCTGGGCAGCGCCCGCTGACCACGCCCCACGCGGCGAGGACACGCGCCCTCACTTTCGCACCACTCCTGCGAGCACCCGCGCGATCCAGAAGCCGGCACCGGCCGTGTCAGTGCCCCGGTCTAGGTTCGTCGCGTGACTGAGCCTTCCTACCTCGCCGCGGTCCGGGAGTCGTACGACACCGTGGCCGACGACTACGCCGCCCTCGTCAAATCCCCGTCTGAATTGGACCCGTTGTCACGTTCGATGCTGACCGCGTTCGCTGAACTTGTTCGAGCGTCCGACCAAGGTCCGGTCGCGGACGTGGGCTGCGGGCCCGGCAGGGTGACCGCGTACCTGGCCGGACTCGGAGTGACCTCCTTCGGCGTCGACGTGTCTCCGAAGATGGTCGAACTGGCTCGAAAAGCCTATCCAGACCTGCAGTTCACCGTGGGCTCCATGACCGCGCTGGAGATCGAGGACGGCGTGCTCGGCGGCATCCTGGCCTTCTACTCCATCCATCACACGCCTCCGGAGCTGCTGCCGGTCGTGTTCGCCGAGTTCCATCGCACCTTGGCGCCGGGCGGGCACCTTCTCCTCGTCGGCCACGTGGGTGCGGTTGAGTGCCGCCGTCCGACACATGCCTACGGCGGCCACCCCGTGTCCTACGAGTCCTGGCGCCGGCCGGCGGATCAGCTGGCCGGGCTGCTGGATGAGGCCGGGTTCACCGTCGCCGCCCAACTGGTGCAGGAGCGCGATGAAAACCTGAAGTGGAAGTTCGCCGGCTTCCTGGCAGACAAGCCAGTCGCCAGGACGGCCAGCCTCACTTCCTGACTCTCTGAGATGCTGATGAGAGCCCCTGGCGTCCGGGCTGTCCATCGCGCGAGTCGGGCACGGCCGGGCCGTTCCGACGTGCCGTGAGGAACGCTTCTGTGCCGGGACCCGCCTGCATGAGCTCCGCGACTCCGCGGGGATGCATCTCCGCGGAGTCGACGGGTGCGGACGTACTGCTTGTCAGGCGAGGATTTCGGCGGTGGCCGTCAGGACCGCGCGGCCGAGGATGTGGCCGGTCATGGTGAAGCCGAGGACGGCCGGGGTGGCATCGGCGGCAACACCTATGCGTGCGACGTCGAGAGCGTGCACCACGACGACATAGCGGTGCGGGCCGTGCCCGGCCGGCGGCGCGGCGCCGATGAAGCGAGCTGCACGGGCGTCGTTGGGCAGTTGGAAGGCGCCCTCGGGCAGCCCCGAACCGCTGTCGTCACCGGCGCCCTCGGGCAACTCGGTGACGGTGGCGGGGATGTCGGCGACGGCCCAGTGCCAGAAGCCGGAGCCGGTGGGGGCATCGGGGTCGTACACGGTCACGGCGTAGCTCCTGGTGCCCTCCGGGGCACCGCTCCAGGACAGCTGCGGGGAGACGTCCTTCCCGCCGGGGACGCCGAAGAGGCCGGAGAACTGCTCGGGCGGCCAGGCCGCGCCGTCGGTGACGGTGGTGCTGGTGACAGTGAAGGCGGCCGCCTCGGGGAGGCGTGCGAAGGGGTCGTTGGCGCTCATCGTGTCGTTCCTTTCGGACCGGGCTGTGGGTGTGGCGGTGCGGCAGGCGGGGGCCCGGCGGCATCGCGTGGGCCCGCGTCGCCCGGCGGCGACCGCCAGATCGACGATACAGCAGATAATCGATTATTGGGGTGACCGTCTATTGTGGAGGCATGACTCAGTCGGTCCACACCTCGGCCTCGTCGGGAAAGCAGATGCTCTCCGAGCAGGTGTACGCACACCTGCGGGACGCGATCATGCGGGGGGCCTACGCCCCCGGTGACGCCCTCAAGCCGCAGGACCTCGCCAGGGAACAGGGCGTGAGCCTCGCCGTCGTGCGCGAGGCGCTGGTGCGTGTGGTCGGTGAGGGCCTCGCCGACCGGCTTCCCAATCGCGGCTTCGCCGTCCCGGCCTTCTCCGACCGCCGCTGGCAGGAGATCAGTGAGGCGCGCCGGGCCATCGAACCGGTGGTGCTGCGCATGTCCGTAGAGCGCGGCGACATCGACTGGGAGGCCCGCGTACGCGCCGCTCATCACCGTCTGGCTCGCACCCCGGCGTACGAGCCGGGGGAAGGCGAGTACTACAGTGGCGCGTGGGCCGAAGCCCACCGCGTCTTCCACCGCACCCTGCTGGAGGGCTGTGGCAACCCCGTGCTGCTCGAGACCTTCGACCGGATGTGGAGTGCGAGCGAACTTGCTCGGCGCTGGTCGGCGCACCGCGTTCCCGACCGGGACCACGTGGCCGAGCACCGGAGCCTGGAGGAGGCCGCTCTGGCCCGCGAAGCCGACACCGCGGCCGAAGTACTGGCCGAGCACCTCACCCTGACCGCGGCCGGACTGACCGACTGCGCATCCGAGGAACCGGCAGGGAAGAGCTGACACAGCTCGCGGGATCGGGCCGGACGGACGGGACCTGATCCCCGGCGCCGCAGCCACTTTGACGACTCCGACGCGTCAGCTCTTCTCCCGACCGCCGTCGGCGGCGACTTCACGCTCCTTGACCTTGCGCCCGGCCGTACGCCCAGCCCTACGCCCGGCCAGACATCAGCCGCTGCCGGCCCCGACCGACAGGCCACGCGGCGCCGTTGCCTCGCTCACCACACCCACGCCATGGACGGCGGCCAGGCTCTCGATGCCTCCGGTCGCGATCCCTCGATGCCTCCGGTCACGATCCGCCGTCGCAGGCCGTGCGGCGCACGTGGATTCAGACGTTCTCGCCCGCAGCTCCTGCCGCGCACATGGGCTCAGACATTCTCGCCCTCGGACCGGACCGTCCTCATCCGCGGTTGCCGGCCGAGGAGTTCGGCCAGGCCCTGGCGTGTCGTGGCCAGGACGACCCGATCCTCGGGGCGCAGGACGTAGCCGGGGTGCAGATCCCACACCAGTCCGCCAGGGCGGCTGCCGTCGTCGTGGGCCGGCGTGGCGGACAGGTCGGGCAGGCGGTCGCCCGGCGCGGCGGTGTCCAGGGCGAGTACGCGCCAGGCCCCGGCCCGGAACGACTCGGCGATCGTGCGCCCTTCCAGCTGCGGGTGTCCGCCGACGTTCAGGGCGGCGAAGAGCAGCACGCGGCGTTCGACCGGGATGGCGCCGAGGATCTGCCGGCCCATCATCGCCCCGGCGAAGGCGGGGGCGGCAAGGGTGGAGACGCTGCGGCTGCGGGTGAGGGCCCGTGGGTGCGCGGCGCGCAGGGTGCGGTAGACGGCGGCCGCGAAGTCGTCGTCGTACAGGCGCAACCCCACCCTCAGATCGGGCTTGACCGAGCGCGCGTACAGCACGGCTTCGAGGTTCGTGGTGTCGCTGCTGGTGAGGGCCAGGAGGGAGTGCGCGCGGTGGACGGCGGCGGCTTCCAGGACGCCCTCCTGGGTGACGTCGCCGATGACGGTGGGCACGTGCAGGCGGCGGGCGAGCGGGACGCCGCGGGCCTCGGGGTTCTCCTCCAGGCACACCACCGGAATGCCGAGTTCCCTCAGCCGGGCCAGCACCCGGGTGCCCACCTTGCCGAGGCCGAGCAGGACGACATGACCGGACAGGCCGCGGGGCGGGCGGCGCAGGGCAGAGGCCGTACGGAAGGTGTCGAAGGCTTCCAGGGCGGCCGCGAACAGCACCGGCAGCAGCAGCAAGCCCGCGAGGCCCGCGAGGAGTTGGAGGATCTGGCGGGACGTGGGCTCGTCGACTGCCGGGTCGTTGATGGCGAACAGGTCGAGCAGGGTGAGGTATCCGGCGTGCAGCGGGTGGGAGTCGGTGGTCAGCCAGGTGGCGGCGGCCAGGCCCAGGAGGGCGGCCATGAGTCCGGCGATCGACCAGCACAGCCGGCGGGAGAAGAGGGAGGCCAGTGGTACTCCGCGCCCGGCGAGAGGGCCCGGTGGGGGAGTGGAAGCGCTGTGGGCGAGGGCCTCCAGGACCACCGTGCCGCGCCCTGTCGCCGCGGCCACGGTGTCGGCGTCCGGCAGCAGCGTCGGTGCTTCCCGGCCGCTGGCGTCCGAACCCTCAGCGCCCGCCGGGTCGTTGGTGGTGGACGACAGCAGAGCGAGCGTGCACAGCCCAGGGTCGGCGACCTCGCCGTGGCCCGGCGGGGTGCGCTCGGCGGCGCGCAGCAGCAGCCCGTCGGCCTGTACGACTTTGCTGGTGCCGGCGATGGCGGTGGCCGCGAGCGCTGGTGCCGCCGTGTCCGCGTCCGACAGGACCGTCGTGGAGGTGTCCAGGACCGCCGGGTCCAGCCCGGGGACGGCGAGGGCGGCGGCCTGGTCGAGGAGGTCCTCCAGGTGCTGACCGAGCCTCCGGTTGTAGAGCCGGATGACCAGGCGCAGCCGGGGGTTGAGGCGGCGGGCGGCCAGCGCCGTGTGGATGTTGGTCTCGTCGTCGTCATACACCAGCGCCAGCGCGGCGGCCTCGCGTACCCCGGCCTCGGCCAGGGCGGTCTCGTCGGGCAGGGGCGTCTCGATCACCCGCGGGGTCCCGGGCCCCGCGGCGGTGCGGGCCAGCGCCGCCTGCAGCCGGCCGAGCAGCGCCGACGCGCGGGGCACCGTCCCGCCGCCCGGTTCGATGCGTCCCGCCGACGGCACGACGAGGACGACGTGCTCGCCGTACACCGTGGTGAGTTCGGCGGCCAGCCGTTCGGCGAGGGCGTCGTCGCCACACACGATCATGTGTCCCGGCTGGGGGACCGATCGTGGCGGCTGGGGAATCACGGCCATGCGGTCCACAACCTCCGCTTCGGGCAGGACGAAGCGCCGCGGCCGGCCGTGCCGTCCCGCTCGGCGCTCGGAAGAGATCGGGCGGGGGGCGGGCTGCTCAACGGGCGGGAGGTGTACGCGGCGTCGCGGATCGCGGGGTGCTGGATCACGCCCCGGGGCGGCGGTGTACGGAGCGCTGGACACCTGGCCGTGGAAGTCACCGGACCGGTTTCCCTCAGCGTGGGCACGCGGCCTGGGCCTGTTCCCGCCGAGGAACCGACCGCGTCCGCCTCGCGCGGCCGTCGGTGTGCCATGCCCCGTTCCCGTTCCTCGTTCCGTTCGCCCTGTCCGGATGGCGGCCACGCCCCCCACCGCCACGGGCTCGACAGCCGCACCCCGCAGGAGAGGCCGATACCGCTCGGACCTGCGCGGGCCCGCCCCACGCTAGCGAAGATCGTCTCGCCGCGGTAGCGCGTGGCCGATCGACCGGCAGAGTCGGAGCGCGCCGTGCGAGGCGCCCCGTGACGCCACCCTCGCGTTCCTGCAGGCTCCGCGACCGGCTTGAGCGCGACGGGGCCGAGTCATGGAGAGACGTTGGTTGACGGGCCAACGATTCTCGCATCGGTCCCCATCGGTTCACCTGGATGTCGTTTTCGCTACCTAATTTTTCCCAGCAACCCCCCACGTCGCGGTAAACCTGTCGCCCGGCCAGGTCATCCGCATCAATTCACAGCAAGCATTTGGCAAATGCCCAGGAGTGCCATGACGAGGGTCGAGAACAGACGGACACGCATGCGCGGAGGGGAGTTGGACCACTGCCTGCGCGCGTGCGCCACGCACAGCGGCAAACTGGTCGGCAGCGTCGACAAGCGCCGCGTCGAACTGGCGGAACAGCTGCGCAAGCTGCTCGTCGTATGGGGCACGACCGTCGGCACCGCCCCTGCCCCGGCCGCCGGTGCCGCCGTGCTGCTCAAGCGCGCCGTCAAAGGGGCGGCGGCCCCCGCCTCCCCGATCGTCCCGGAGCTGCTCGACGCCCTGCTCGCCGTCGGCAACAAGGCACTGGAGTGCGGCTACGACGACGAGCTGAACCTTGCCCTGGTCATCAGCGACACCGTCCTTGCCCAGCGCAGGAACTCCCGCGCCGGCTGGCGGTTGCGCGCCCGCCTCCTGGAGGCCCTCGGCGACGAGGCGGAGGCGCTGGAGGCGTACGAGAAGTACCTCGAACTCACCCACGACGACGGCTTCGGCACCAAGGCCCGCATCGCCGGCCTGCGCGTCGCCGGTGAGAAGGAGCGCGAGCTGCTCGCGGTGCTCCGCCGTCAGGTTCCGCGCGGCGAGGAGTTCATCCGCCGTCCCGCCACCGACGTTTGGGCCGAGGGACTGGCCGCGCACGCCGTCGGTGACTGGGCCGCGGCCGAGCCCCGCCTCGTGGGAGCGCTCCTCAGGCTGGCCGACCAGCACGCCCCGGCCGCCGACCGGCAGGAACTGCTCAGCCAGTACCTGGACCTGCGCACCACCGTCCCGGGTGTCGACCTTCCCGCTCTCACCGAGGTCCTGGCCCTCTACGCGGAGCAGCGTCGTGCCCGGATGCGCGGACCGGTCGCCGACCCGACGATCGGTGGCGTGCAGTGGATCAGCCTGGGTGAGTTCCGTAACCAGATCACCGGCAAGTCCATCTGCCTGATCGCCAACTCCGGCCGTGTCGGGGCGAGTTCCCTGGGGGACGAGATCGACTCGTACGACCTGGTCGTGCGTTTCAACTCGTACAGGATCGATCCGCGGCACACCGGCCGCCGCACCGACGTCCACGCCACGATCCACAAGCACGGCTTCAACTGGGAGCAGCAGGTCACGACCCGCCTCGTCTTCGGCGGGATCTCCGGCGACTGGAAGTACTCCCTGCGCAACCGCCTGGTGCCCGGTGCCCAGACCTTCCTCGGCGACGAATCGCTGCGCTGGCCGGTGCGCAACATCGGCAGACTCGACTCCGACGTCTGGTCGGGCATCCCGACCACCGGGTTCAACATGCTGTGGCTGCTGGACTTCCTGGACGTCAGCCCGAAACTCGACCTGATCGGCTTCGACTTCTACCAGAGCGGTGCCTATCGCGTGCCCGAGGCCATGAAGCTGGCCATCACTCCCGTGCACGAATACACCAGCGAGAAGGAATGGGTCATGGAACGGGCCCAGAGCGTGACCGACATGAGGATATCCCTGCGATGACCATGACCTCCCTGACGCCGGATGCCTCCCAGGACTCGGCGATCGACGCGCGCGCCCTGACCGGCAAGCGGCGGGTCGCCTTCGCGAGCTTCGTCGACGAGAACTACCTGCCCGGCTTCCTCGCCCTGCTGCGCAGCCTCGCCCTGTCCAACCCGGAGGTGTGCGAGGACTTCGTCGTCCTCCACGACGACCTGCGCCCCGGCTCGATCGCCCGGATCCGGGCCCTGCACCCGCGGATCGTGCTCAGGCGCGTCGACGCCGAGCGCTACGACGCCTACAAGAAGGGCGACCAGGACAACTACCTGGTCCGCAAGGCCTACTTCATCCTCGACGTGTTCAGGATCCGCGGATACGACACGGTCATCACCCTCGACACGGACATGGTGGTTCTGGGTGATCTGAGCGAACTGCTGAGCCTGCGCGAGGGGTTGGCGGCCGTCCCGCAGTTCTTCTACGGACAGCACAAGCTGAACTCCGGGCTGCTCGTCATTCAGCGCGAGTACCTCAGCGACGAGTTCTGTGACCGGCTCGACAGGTGCGGCCGCGCGGGCGACTACGAGCTGGACAAGCACGACCAGGGCATCCTCAACGCCGTTCTGGACGGCGACTTCGTCCGCCTCGACGCGCGCTACAACTTCGTCAAGCGGCGTCTTTCGGGCGACCTGCCGGTGCCCGAGGACACGGCGATCCTGCACTTCACCGGCCGGCACAAGCCGTGGCAGGGCGGCGAGGCGGGCTACAGCCTGGCGGAGCAGCGCTGGCGGGAGTTCGAGCTGCCCGACGCCGAGTTCCACGCCGCCTACCTGGCGCGCGAGGGCGCTCTCCACCACGACCTGCTCGTCCACTACGGCACCCCGCACGTCGCCCGCACCGGCGATGTGGAGGTCGCCCGCAAGGTCGCCGCCGCGCACATCGCGGCCGGCGACTATCAGGACGCCGTCGACCTCCTGAGCAGCGTGCACATCCCGGTCGACGAGGCCTGGCCGCACGAGGTCCTTGGCCACGCCCTGATGAGCGTCTCACGCTACGAGGAGGCCAGGGCCCAGCTGCTGCTGGCCACGGCCGCCCCCAACCGGGCCGCCACGGCCTACGCCCGCCTCGCCCAGATCTCCTGGGTGCACGGCGACAACGCACAGGCACTGCAGCACGCCACGGCCGGCCTGTCCGTCGACCCGACCCACCGCCCCAGCCGTCTGTGGGCGCAGCGTGCGGCGGCCGTGCCGGGCCAGGAGCAGGGTGCCCCCGAGGACCAACTGGCCCACGTCGCCTTCTACATGGACCGCCAGGGCAATGCCGGAGACAAACTCCTTCCGCAGAGCGTCCGTTCGGCCTTCGGGCCGGACACCACATCCCGGCGCTGGCACTCCGTCCACGCCCACCGTCTGTTCGACGAGGCCGCCCTGCGACGGGTCAACCACCGTCGGGGCCTGGTCATCGGCGGCGGCGGCCTGTTCATCCCGGACACCATGCCGAACGGCAACAGCGCGTGGCAGTGGAACGTCCCGGACGAACTGCTCCGGCGCGTCGACGTGCCGATCGCCGTCTTCGCCGTCGGCTTCAACGCCTTCGACGGCCAGTCCTACCGTGCGGGGCGCTTCCGGGAGTCGCTGCGGCTGCTGGTCGAGCAGTCCTCCTTCTTCGGCCTGCGCAACCACGGGTCCATCGAGAAGGTGCGGGCCATGCTTCCGGCCCGGCTGCACGACAAGATCCGCTTCCAGCCCTGCCCCACCACGGTCACCCGGCAGCTGGTGCCCGGCCGGCAGGACCCGGCGGGCCGCGACGACACCATCCTGATCAACGCCGCATACGACCGCGCGGGCCTGCGCTTCGGCCATGACTACGGCTATTTCCTGGCCCAAATGGCCACAGCCGTCAAGGACTTGGGCGACCTCGGGGACGTCCGATGCGTGGCGCACTCGCTCGACGACGAGAAGATCGCCTTCGATCTGCGCCGGGAACACGGCATCTCGATGCCCGTCATCCCGATGTACGACTTCGAGAACGAGGAGATCCTCGACGTCTACGCCCGCACCAAGCTGGTGATCGGCATGCGCGGCCACGCGGGCATGATCCCGTTCGGCGTCGGCACGCCGATCATCAGCCTCATCTCGCACCCCAAGATGGCGTACTTCCTCAACGACATCGAGCGCCCCGAGTGGGGTGTCTCCGTCCACGACCGCCACCTCGCCGCCCGCCTGGTGGAGCGCTCGCGTGACCTGCTCGCCGATCACGCGAAGACCGTGGCCGACGTGCACGGTCGCCAGCAGGAGCTGTGGAAGGTCACCGAGGCGAACGCCGCCGATCTGCGGGTCCTCCTGGGCGACTGAGGAGGACCGCCCGAACCGACCGGCGCTCCCCGACGCCGGAACGGGCCCCTCGCCTTCGTCCGAAGCGTCGACCACGGTCGGTGCGCCCGGGACCGTCCGCGGGGAGCCGGTGGAAGGGGAGTCGGGCACGCGGAAGGGAGTCGGGCACGTGCAAGGGTTCGCGGCCGGCGTGGTCGGTCGCGAACCCGGAGCCGGACGAGCCGTCCGGGAAAACACGCCTGCAGGCCCGGCGGCAGGCGTGGCACGGATGGCGCGTAACGGTTCTCGGCCGTCAGAGAGGGGGCTGGGACGGGAGGGAGCCGGGAGTCACTCGATCGGCCCTGGCCGCGTCCGCGAGGGCGGCGGCCGCGGCCTCCGCGGCCTGAGCCGTGTCACTGGCCGCTCCGGCGGCAGTGTCGTCGGCCGGCTTCTCGCGGGTGGCCGGCGACTGCGGCAGCACCTCGGTGAAGGCACGGGAGACGCCCTGGAGCGCCGCGGTCACCTCGCTGGGAATCATCCAGAAGGTACTTCCCGAGCCCTGCGCGAGTTGAGGCAGTGTCTGGAGGTACTGCCAGGCGAGCAGCTTGGGGTCGGGGTCGTTGCGATGCACGGCCTGGAACACCTCGTCGATGGCCCGGGACTGTCCCTCGGCCTGGAGGATCGCGGCCGTGCGGTTGCCCTCCGCGCGCAGCACGGCGGCCTGCTTGTCGCCTTCCGCCGTGAGGATCTGCGACTGGCGCTGCCCCTCGGCGGTGAGGATCGCGGCCCGCTTGTCCCGCTCGGCCCGCATCTGCTTCTGCATCGCGTCCTTGATGGTCTGCGGAGGATCGATGGCCTTGATCTCCACACGGTTGACCCTCAGTCCCCACTTGCCGGTGGCCTCGTCCAGCACGCCCCGCAGTTGGCTGTTGATCGTGTCCCGTGAGGTGAGGGTCTTCTCCAGGTCCATGGATCCCACGACATTGCGCAGGGTCGTGACGGTGAGCTGCTCGACCGCCTGAAGGAAACTGGCGATCTCGTAGAAGGCCGCTCGTGGATCGGTGACCTGGAAATACAGGACGGTGTCGATCTCGACGACCAGGTTGTCCTCGGTGATGACCGGCTGCGGCTTGAAGGAGACGACCTGTTCCCGCAGGTCGATCAGCGGATGAACGCGGTCGATGTAGGGGATGACGAGGTTGAGTCCGGGATTGAGGGTCCGGTGGTAGCGGCCGAGTCGCTCGACATTACGAGCCCGTGCCTGGGGGACGATACGGACGGCCCGCACCACGGTGAAAATCGCGAACAGCGCGAGGATCAGGCCGGCAATCAAGAACGCCGATGTTTCCATGGTTTCAGTCCCTGGGGTAGACGATCGCTGTGGCGCCGCTGATCTCTATGACGTCGACGGTCTTTCCGGCAGGGATCACCAGCGTCTCGTCGTAGGCGCGGGCCGTCCATTCTTCGCCGTCGATACGGACCCTGCCGCCCTGGCCCGTCACCTCCGAGACGACGTGGGCGGCCTTCCCGACGAGCGCGTCCACGCCGAATCGTGCCGTTTGGGGCTGGAGCACGTGGCGCAGCGCGATCGGGCGCACGAACAGCACCGTGACCGTGGAGACCGTGGCGAACACCAGGAACTGGAGAGGCACCGGCAGTCCGACCGCGGCGGATCCCGCCGTGACCAGGGCGGCCACACTCAGCAGTCCGAGCGCGGCAGTCAGCGTGAAGATCTCCGCGACCGCCAACACGGCTGCGATCATCAACCAGATCAGCCACAGGTCCATTGCGTGCCTCTTTTGACCGGTGCGGGTGCTCAAGGGCGTGACTCCCACCAGTGAACCGCGACTTGGGGCCACCGCGACACCCATGGGCGGGAAAGCCCCACCGGCTCAGCGAAGTGGGCCGGTCCGGCGCGCCCGCAACGACTCATAGCGCTCTTTGCCCCTACTTTACCCACGAAAGGGAGATCACTATCCTCACCGCGGGGGGTAATCCGGAGTCGATCTTCTACCGCCGGAGGCTCCCGTGAACGCCCGAAGGCGCCTGCGGCGAGACGCCTCACCAGCCCGGCGCTCCGAAAAGCCTTTGCCTGCGAGCCCTCCGGCCCGTTAGGTTCTGCCGGCCGTCCGCGTCGTGCCGGACCGGCGCTTCGAGGAGGAGGTGTGGAGCACATGCGCAGGAGTGCCCAGCAGGTGAGCCCGTGCACCGACCGCCGCCACCTCCTCACGACGGAGACACCTTGTCACTCCGCATCACCGAACTGACCGACCCCGCCGAAGGGGCCCACAGCCGACGCCTTGCATGGCTGGCGTCCGATGCCGACTCCATCCCGGTCGGAACCGCGTTCCTGCGGCTGTTCAGCGATCCCGGACAGGAACACCTGGCCGAGCTGACCCTCCACGTCCACCCCGCTCAGCGCCGCAACGGCGTCGGCTCCCGACTCCTCGACGCGGCCGCGGCCACCGCACGGAGCGACGCCCGACGCTGCGTCCTCGCAGAGTGCGCGGCCGGATCACCCGGCGACCACTTCCTCGCGGCGCGCGGATTCCGCAAGGTCCTCACCCTGCGGTACACCCGTCTGCGGCTGGCCGACGCGGACACCACCGCCCTCACCGAGATCACCGGGCGTCCCCATCCCGGCTACCGGCTGGTGTCGTGGCGGGGAACCGTCCCGGACGAACTCGCCGGGACGTTCGCCGCCTCACGGCGCGCCATGGACGACATGCCCATGGACGACGCCGACCACGGCACCGTGACCTGGGACGTGGACCGTGTCAGGGCGGTGGCGAAAGCCGTCGAAGACCGCGGCGACCAACTGCACACGGTCGCCGCCGTCGACGCCTCCGACGGCACGATCGCAGGGTTCACCGAACTCGTCGTCCCGGGCAGCGGCACAGGGGATGCCCAGCACTACGGCACCGGCGTACTGCCCGAGCACCGCGGACGCGACCTCGGCCGGTGGATGAAGGCCGAGTCGATCCGGCAGGCCCGTGAGCTCCACCCGGAGCTCGACAGCCTCCTGACCGACACCGCCGACAGCAACACGCACATGAGGCGGATCAACGACAGCCTCGGCTACGCACCCACGCACACCACATACCAGTACCAGCTCGACCTCTAGGAGGTGAACGAACGGGCCGGACGTGGGCACCACCCCGTCCGGCCCGTTCGAGGCCAGATCCGGAACCCGGGTGTTCCCGTGAGCGCCGGCCCACCCGATCCGGGTGATCGGTCACCTGGCGTCGCGGGAGGCGCTCTTGAACGCCGCAGGGACACCTTTTAGGTTCGAACGATGGATCCTGCAAGCATCGGATTACGGATCTCGGCGAGCGTCGTGACGCCCTTGGTGAAGCGGCTCATCAGGCAGGACGGACCCGGCGCCGGGCTGGTGGACGAGCAGGTGCGTCTCTCAGCCCTCGTCTCCTTCCACGGGGAGAAACGCGATCTCGCCGAGGACGACCTGCGCCGGCTCACCGGAGAACTGGTCTCCCGGGCACGGCGCGCCACGGGACCGCGCGAGGGTTTCCCGGATGACGAGTACACGGCCGTGGTGGACGCCGTGACCAGGACCCTGTCCGGGCTGGGCGAACTCGACATGGACGACGTACAGGCGGTGGCGCTCGGCCCGGAAGGGTTCGTGCGCCGGCTGCGCCTGAGCACGCCGGACGCGTGCCAGCACCTGTCGGCGGACGCCACCTGGTTCCACGACCGGCTGGTGGAGACGGCCGGCGTGCACATTCTGCACTTCTTCACCCAGCGGTCCACGTTCCTGGCCCGGACCGCCGTCGAACAGAGCCGACGCCTGGAGCAGGCGATGCGCCTGCTCGAGCAGCTGCCGTCGCCCGACGCGGCGGACCTGGGGTTCGAGACCGCGTACGTGGAGAGCCTCGTCCCTCTGCACGGGCAGGTGACGATCGTCGGTGTCGACTTCGTGAACTCCCCGGGAAGCTGGTCGCTGGACGCCACGTACGTGCCGCTGGGAGCGGAGCCGACCGGCGAGGAGCCCGTCGAGCGGCGGCCCGGCGAGGCGCCGGGCGACAGCGCGACCGGCACCACCGGCGGCCCGGCCGCCGTCGGTGCGGCTGCCGGTCCGCCGCCCACCGTTCCCGTGGATCACGCGCTCGGCGGAGCTCCCCGCATCCTGGTGCGCGGAACCGCCGGATCCGGCAAGACGACGCTGATGCAGTGGCTGACCGTGCAGACGGCCGCCGACCGGCTGCCCGAGTCGCTGCGCCCGCTACGCGGTCTGGTGCCGTTCATGCTGCCGGTGCGGCGCTTCTCCGACCAGGACATGCCCTCACCCGCCGACTTCCTGTCGGCCTCCCACCACCCCATGGCGGGCTCGGAACCGGACGGCTGGGCGGTGCGGGTGCTGCGCTCGGGCCGGGCCCTGCTGCTGGTGGACGGCATCGACGAGGCCCCCGCCGGACGGCGGCAGCGGATCCGTGAGCAGATCGACATGCTCCGGCGCACGTTCCCCGGCAATCGCTGGGTGGTCACCACCCGCCCCTCCGCGGTACGCGAACAGTGGCTCACCGACCAGGAGTTCACCGAAATCACGCTCACGCCCATGAACCGCGACCAGGTCGCCCGGTTCATCCGCGCCTGGCACCGCGCAGCGGCAGGTGAGGCCGGCACCGACACCGCACGGCTGGCCGAGTACGAGCGTCGGCTCCTCAACTCCGTACGCCTGATCCGGGAATTGCGCGGGCTGGCCACCAATCCGCTGATGTGCAGCCTGATCTGCGCGCTCAACCGTGACCGCAACGGAATCCTGCCGCGCGGCCGCAAAGCCCTCTACAAGGCGGCGCTCGCCATGCTCCTGGAGCGCCGCGATCCGGAACGAGAGGTGGACGCGGACGGGATCGTCATCGACCGGGAGGCCAAGGAGCGTCTGCTGCAGAAACTGGCGCACTGGATGCTGCTCAACGACCTCACGGAGATGGACAGGACCACCGCCGTGGGCACGCTGGAGCGGTTCCTGCCGGCGATTCCCAGCGCGGGCAGCCAGGGCAGCGCGGAGGCGCTGTTCGAGCACCTGCTGCACCGCACCGGACTGCTGCGGATGCCGACACCGGGCTCCGTGGACTTCGTGCACCGCACCTTCCAGGACTACCTCAGCGCCAAGGAGGCGGTGGAACGGCACGACTTCCGTTTCCTGGTCAACAACGCGCACCGCAGCGACTGGGACGAGGTGATCCGGATGGCGGTGTCCCTGGCACGGCCCGACGAGTGCGCGCAGATGATGCAGGACTTGGTCTCCACACGCCCAGGGCTGACCGCCGCCCAGGCCAAGTACTGCAAACTGCTGGCCTCCGCCTGCCTGGAACACGCCACGGAGATGAGCCCCGAGACCCGGGAGATGGTGCGCCGGCGCACCCGTTTCATCGCACAGCCGGACAACCTCGCCAGCGCCCGCACCCTGGGCTGGATCGGCCCGATCGCCCTCGAACTGCTGCCGGATCCGGAGAAGATCTCGGACCGCAAGGCCCTCCTCCTCGCCGCCACGGCGAGCGGCGTCCGCGACGATGCCGCCATCGACTACCTGGCCCGCCTGCGCGACCGCCGTTCCCTCGCCGTCCGCAACGAACTGGCAGCCGCCTGGCCCCGCTTCGACACCGAACGCTACGCCGCCGAGGTCATCGCCCACCTCGACCCCGAGGACCTCTACTTCACGGTCACCAGCCCCGAGGAGATGGCGGAGCTGCGCCGCCTGGGCGGCCGCGCCAGGATCCGCGTCACCGAACTCCTGCCGTCGGAGCAGCTCTTGTCAGGCCTGGTCCGATCGTGTCTCACTCATCTCTACCTCTTCGTCCACGACACGAGCAGCTCCTTGGACTGGCTGGCGGCCTTCCCCCACCTGACCACCCTCCGCCTGGGCCCCCACGCCGGCCTCGCCCAGGACCTCCCCGCGGGCATCCACGTACAACGCGACGCCGTGCGGGGGGCGTGAGGCTTGCGCAACGCATCACTGAGGGTGCACGGTCCTCATCCCGGGAGGCGGACGTCCACGACGTCATAGCCAGGTGGTGGCCTGGCGTGAAGGCGACACGAATCCGCTGGGCCGCTCGTTCGCCGTGATCGAGCCTTCCGCCGGGACGGCTCCGCGCTGCGCACGATCGCCCCTTGCCGTGGCAGCGTCAGGTGAGGCCGCCTGACCACTCCCGACAAGTCCCGGCGGCATCCGGAAACGATCGGTCAAGAACCGACCACCTTGGCGAGGTTGTCCATCTCGTTCGTCCGCCCGGCGGCCAGCCGCCCGGTCCATTCCTCGTCGTGCATGGTGTCGGCGGTCATCGTCACCTGCGTGCCACCGTCGTCCGTCGGACGCAGCTCGACCTCGGTGAGGAACTCGTACGGCTCGACGTCGGGGATGAAGTCGGCGAGTGTGCTGTAGGCCAGACGCCGGGTGGGCTCGACCTCGGTGAACGTCTTGTGCGAGGTCGTACTCAGCGGCAAGCCCGCGTTCTCCATGAACGCGACCTGCTGGGGGCCGGTCGCGGTCATCGTGTAGGTCAAGGTGCCGCCGACGCGCAGGTCCAGGGTGTCGACGTGCACGGTGAACCCCTCCGGCGCCCACCAGGCCTCGATGCCGGCCGAGGTGGTCCACAGCTCCCAGATCTTCTCCGGTGCGGCGGCGTAGGTCCGTTCGACCTGGATCTTCCGCGTCGTCATACTGTCTCCTGGTTTCACGAATCGGTGACGGCATCGAAGAGTCTGGCGTCGGCCGGGTGATCTGTCATCGGTGTTCATCGGGCGGCGTGTTGGACCTGCGGCACGAGCGGGTGACTCGCCCCGGCGACCAGGGGGTCTCGACCATGGTCGTCTCCAGGATGCGTCCTGCCTCGACGAGCGGCACCTCGACCGCCTGCGTCCGGCACACCGAGGTCCCGGCCGGCCGGGAGCGCTCGTCCGGCACGGCCTCTGCGGCCGGCTCAACGGCCGGAGCCTCGACGGCCTCGGTGTCCGTCGTGGTCTCGCCCACCGGACGCCACCTTGATCATCGGTTCTGCCGTCCGCTGCCAGAGCCATCGCCGCGCGCGACACGGCAGAGGGGGCGGTCCGCGACGGACCGCCCCCTCTGCAGCGCCGCTACCGCGGCCCCGGTGCCGCCGAGGGCAGCGCGTGGAGCATGCCGCCGGACGACGTCGCGTGGATGCTCGTGCCGCCCGGGGCGCAGACCGTGGCCAGGATCTGTCCGCCGAGGTCGAAGCTCTGCAGTGACGTCCCGTCCGTGGCGTCCAGCAGATGCAGTCGTCCGCTCCACCCGCCCGCGTAGACGGCGGCGCCGTCCGTGCACAGGGCGAAGAACTCTTCCGGTCCCGGGTGCGGTGAACGCCAGACCTCCTCGCCCGTCGCCGCGCTGTGGCAGTGGAGCATGCCCGCAGCGTCCCCGACGACCACCGTGTCGGCCACCCGCACGGGCGGTGCCAGCACCGGCGCGTCGAGCTGTACCTCCCAGACGGGGAAGCCGTCGGCGCTGGACACACAGCGCAGGGTGCCCTCGCCGTCCGCGACCACCAGGTGCTCCTCCAGCGGCAGTGGCGCGGCGAGGACCGGGGCGGGCAGCGCCGTCGGCGACCTCCAGCCGAGCGTGCCGTCCTCGTCGTTGACGCACAGGATCTCGCGGCCGGCCGCGGCCGACAGGTACACCTGCCGGGCGCCCGCCGCCACCGGCAGTGCGGGGGCGCCCGAGGCGTCGGTGAAGGGCCCGGCCGCCCACCACAACCGGCGTGTCACCGCGTCGAAGTGATGCAGCCGACCGGTGGCCTCGCCGAGGAACGTGCTCTGCCGGCGGAGCAGGACCTGGGCACCGACGGCGGTTCCGGACTGCCGGGACCACAGCAGGCGGCGGTCTCGGCTGTTCCAGGCCTCCAATCGGCCCTCGGCGTCACACAGCACCAGCACGTCGCCGTCCGCGCACAGCCGGACCGGCGCGGCGAGATCCGTGCGGCGCTCCACCGGGGCACCGGTCGAGGCATCCAGCCAGCACACGGCGCCGCTGCGGTCGGCGGTCACCACAGCGCCGTCCTCGGTGGCCACGAGGCTGTTCGGCCACTCCCCGACGCGGGCGCTCCAACTGCGCCGCCCCGGGCGGAAGGGCACGGTCAGATCGGTGGCGTTGCCCGCCGCGGTCAGGAAATCGTGCAGCTCCGCCCGGTAACCGGCCAGGCCGCGGACCACGTCCCTGGGCAGCCGGAACGTGCCGGGCGGGCCGAAGCCGTCGGCGATCTCGTGCAGCTTGGGGCGGGCGGCCGGGTCGGGGGAGAGGCAGGCGCGGATCAGCCGGCCGGTGGTGTCGTCCGGCAGCCCGGACAGGTCGGGTTCCATCCCGGTGAGGCGGCGGACCAGCATGGCATGCCCGGTTTCCTCCCCGGTGTAGGGGGCGTGGCCGGTCAGGGCGTAGAGCAGGATGGCCGCCACGCCGAAGACGTCGGTCTCGTGGTCGGTCCGGTCCAGGCCGCGGATCTGTTCGGGCGCGCAGAACTCCGGATGGCCCATGACCGTGCCGAGGGCCAGCGTGACCCGCTGTCCCCTGATCCGGGTGAGCCCGAAGTCGATGATCCACGGACCGTCCTGGGTGAGCAGGATGTTCCCCGGGTGCAGGTCCCGGTGCAGCAGCCCCTTGTCGTGCGCGGTGCGAAGGGTGTCCACCAGCTCGGCGGCCACAGCGTGCACCGCGTCCCGGGGCAGCGGACCGTGCGTGTCCACGATGCGGTAGAGGGAGAGGCCCGGGATGAAACGGGTGGCCAGGGTGGGCCGTTCGCCGACGCGGAAGTCCAGGGCCAGAAGCTCGGGGATGCGGGCACCCTCGCAGCGTTTGAGTGCTTTGCTCTCCTGGTGGAAGCGCTGCATGTGCTGGGAGTCCTCGATGAACTCCGACTTGAGCAGTTTGACGGCGGCCAGGGTGTCGGTGGCGTGACGGCCGTCGGGGCGCCGGCCGAGGTAGACCTTGCCGAAACCGCCCGTCGCCAGCTTTCCGAGCAGCCGGAACCCCGCCGCCTCGGGCGGATCGTTGTCCGGGTCGAGCGGTGTCACCATGTCTGCGTCCTTTCCGCCGGGCGGACCTCACGCGGCGGGCCCGGACGCCTCACCGCGCCTCCGCCGGCACGCTCTCCGTCTCGTGCGAGAAGCCGATGCCGCACAGCACGGTGGACTTGCCGAGCTCGCAGACGCCGCTGTCGTCCAGCCGCTCACCGCCCCGCAGCGGCGCCGGGCGCTCGCAGTGCAACCGGAGCACCTCGCCCCCCGCGTTCCGCCGGCCGCGCACGGTGACCCGGGCACGCACCTGCCCGGCATCCGTCTCATGGACGACCTTGCGGCCGTGCAGCGGAATCCCCTGGCGGTTGCCGGACCGCAGATCCGTCACGACCAGCAGTCCGGACAGCCTCGGGTTGCGCCGGTTGTGCACCTGGACGGCCGCCGCGCCACCGAGCAGCAGCACCAGCAGGACCAGCGGGTAGAGCCAGCCGGGTGTGTGGCCGGGCACGGTGCCCCGGAGCCGCACGTCGGTCATGACCGGTGCACCCGGGGAGAAGTCCCGGTCCCCGAGGGAGCCGCGCACCACCGTCGTCCACCCGGAGGAGACGTCGGCGCGCAGCGTCACGTGCGACTGGAAGTCGCTGGAGCCGGGGAACACGCTGAACTGCGCGTCCTGACGCCAGGTCAGCCGCACACGGACGGTCGTGCGCTCGCCGGGGTGGAGGGTGACGGGGCCGGCTCCGCTCAGCCGCGCCGACCCGGGGCCGCCGTCGGCCGAGAGGCGCACGGTCAGCGGCACGTGCCGGGTCCTGGACTCCAGGGTCACCCGCAACGTGCGGCTGCGGGACCCCGTGCCCCCGCCGGTCGACACCGTGACCGCGCCGTTGTCGGCCGGGCGCACCGCCTCACCGCCGACCGACACGGCGACGCTGCGGCCGCGGTCGGTGCGCAGCACACTCAGCGCCTTCTGGCTGCGGACCTGGTCCTTGGCGTCGCTGAGCTGGGAGCCCAGGGCCGCCGGGTCGACCGGCAGGATGCGCGGTGAGGCGAAGGCGTTGCCGAGGATGTCGGCGATCTTGGTGCCCTCGGCCAACGGCAGCCCGTAGCCGGTGATCCGGCGGTCCGTGCTCAGCGCGCCGTAGCGCTTCTTCAGATCCCGCCATGCGGGGCTTCCCAGCGTGGCGTAGGGGGTGCCCTGGGCGTTGACCGAGCCGTCGGTGAGCATCAGGACCGCTCCCACCGGCGCGGTGGTGTGCTCCAGTTGCTCGGCGGCGGCGTTGAGTCCGTCGCCGTGATTGCTCGCCGACTCCTCGGCGGTGCGCGGGAGTTCCTTGTCGATCAGGTCACCGGTGCGGGTCGCCGGCGACAGGGGGTGCACGACGCTGGTGGCCCTCCCGAAGGTGATGACGGCCACCTGGTCGGCCGGGGTGAGCGAAGCCAGGAAGTCGGCCAGGCGCCGCTTGACCGTGGTGTAGAGCGGTACGCCGTCGGGCCCTTTGTCCTGCATGGAGCTGGAGACGTCGACGAGCACGACGTAGGCCGCCGGGACGTCGTCGACCTTGAGTGAGCGGTAGATGTCGTCGCGGGTGACGGGCGCGTCCGCGGCCGGCGCGGGCACCGCTCCGAACAGGGCCATCAGGACGGTGAGGGCAAGCAGCACGGCGTGGCGGGCCGCTGCCCGGATGGTGAGCATGAGGTGTCAGTCCCCCTGGAGCGTGCGTGGTTCAGGTGCGGGTGTGGCCGGAGGCCTTGAGTTTGCGCAGGCGGTCCATCTCGACCTTCCACAGCGACCGCCGGTCTTGGAGCTGCCGGATCTCGTCGGCTGCTTCGGTGTCCTGCCGAGCCAGCAGTCGCGTCGCGTGGTCGCAGTAGTACGTGAGGAGCGGGCGGTCCGTGTCCACCCTGGCGATGGCGTTCTCCAGGTCGGCCCGTTCCTCGACGGCGCGTTCCGCCCCGGCGTAGAGGGCCCACTCCGTCTGGTAGGCGTTGAACACGGCGAGGATCCGCTCGCCGATCTGGCGCTGGCCGCGGACCGCCCAGGCCATCAGGGCCGCGCAGAGCTGGTCCTTGTCGGCCTCGGCGCGTCGCGCGGCGCACGCGTGAGCGGCCAGCGTGCCGCAGTCCTCGGGCGTGCCCGAGGACTGCTTCGCGAAGCGCAGGACCTCACGCAGGGCCAGTGCGGAGCGCAGCGCGGGGAGCCGGCCGGTCAGCCGTGTCAGCCACTCGGTGTCCCTGTCCGTCTCGTCCCAGTGCGGTGTCTCGGCGGCCAGCCGGTGCACGGCGGCGAGGACGCTCTGGGGGTAGGGATCGGACCAGTCCAGGACGTACAGGGTCAGGTTGCGGCCGGCCGGGCCGGGGCCCTGTCCCGTGGCCGGGTCGACGGCAAGGACGCCGGCCAGCAGGTCGCGGACGATGCCCCCGGCATGCCGACGCAGAAGCTTTCCCTCGAGTGCCGCCCGAAGAGCGGTGGCATAGGTGGTGACCCGGTGTTCCGAACCGCTCGTACCGGGCAGCGGCGGCGTGGCGACCACGGTGGTGAAGCCGGACGGGGGAAGCCCCGTCAGTGCGCACAAGACGTCCCAGAGGGCCGCCGTCTCGGGCCGCAGTCCGTCGGGCCGCCGCGCGAGCGCCTCCTGCAGCAGCGCCCCGGGGTCCGCGTCGTCCGGCGCCACGGCGGCCGTGAACAGGGAGCCGATCAGCGTGTCGAGGAAGCCGGGATGCTGCAGCACCTCGTTGCCGTGGCCGCAGGCGACCGCGCCCTCCAGCAGCAGAGCCGGCGCGCCGGGTTGGCCGGCCGTCCACTTGCGGGCGGCCCCGGCCAGGCCGGTGCCGGTGCTCAACATGGAGTACAGCACGGGCAGTTCGGCGCTGCCGGCGATCTCCACCGGGCGGCGGGGGTCGGGTTCGCCGCACAGCCACCGCAGCCAGGCGTGCACCCGTGCGGCGGGCTCGGACATGTCGTACAGAGCGCGGACCAGTCGGCTCGCCAGGCCGGCCCTCTGGCGCAGCATGGACTGGGTGAGGTCCATGCTGCCCGCGGCGAACGGTACGACACCGGGCAGCAGGGACTGCGTCACCGGCTCGGGTTCGTGCGGCGCGCAGGTGGCCAGCGCCTCGTCCATGACACCGGCCAGGATCTGGTCCAGCGGATCCAGGTCCAGCCCGGCCCTGACGCGGGCGGCGCGCATGTTCTCGAAGGAGGACAGGGCCGCCTCCGTCCGACCGTCGAGGAGGTCGCCGCGCAGCTGCTCCCGGAAGGCCTGGGAGGTGCCGTCCTCGGACAGATGCGGGGCCACCGCCGCCAGGCTCTCCTCCGGGCCCTGCAGCGCGAGCGGCGCGAGGACGGCGAGTTCCGCGGAGCCGATCTGCGGGGTGCGGACGGCGAGGGCGATCTGCTCGTGGCCCAGCGTCCGGCCCTCGTCGATGTCCTGTACCGCGGCCAGCGCCCGGTCGAGCCTCGCCAGCACGTCCAGCGCGTACCCGGGCGTGCCCGGGTCGGCGATGTCCAGCGGTTCACGGGCATCGGCCAGATGGCGTACGACCGCCGTGCCGCCCTGCTTGGTCCAGTTCTTGAGGAGCAGGTCGTGGTACGTGCGTGCCTGCGAGGACAGTCCGCCGAGGTCCGGCAGTTCGCCGCTCAGGGGCAGGCCGGTCACCCCGGGCGCGCCGAGCGGATCGCCCCAGAACAGGCGCATGGGAACCTGGGCGCCGGGGGAGATCGAGGTGGCGGCGGACAGCGTGCCGCGCACACCGAAGGGCAGCAGCGCGGCCACCGAGTCCAGCGTGCGCAGCACGCCGAACGGCTCGTATCCGCTGTTGCCGGTCAGCGCCACCGGGCCGTCCAGCAGATACGCCGCGGCGGCCGCCAGCCATCGGGTGGTCGCCGAGACGCTCGGCGTGATGTGGCCGGCGATGTCGTTGACCAGGAGGTCCTCGTCGTCGAAGATCAGTTCGGCGGGGCCGGTGCGGGTCTCGCTCAGGCTCTCGGCGGTGGTGACGGCCGCCCGGGCCAGGGCACACCAGCCGATTCCCGTGTCCCGCACATGCGGGTAGGGCACCGCGAAGTGGCTGATCCGGTGGATGAGCCGGTTGCTGATGTCGAAGTCTTCCGATCCGTCCAGCAGGAAGACCCCGACCGTGCCGGTGCCCTCGCTGTCCGGGGCGCAGCCGATGGTGATCCAGGGCAGCCGGTCCCCGGGTGACGGTGTCCCGGGCGTCCAGTGCTGGATGGCTGCGTTGAACTCGCCGCTGCGGTCCGGCGGATGGGCGGCGAGAACCTCGTAGCCGCGCGTGGTGCGGGGGACCTTGCCCCACAGCGCCCAGTCGGCGATCAGCCCCGATGCCATGGTGTGCTCCTCCTCGTACGGTGTCGGTTGCCGGATCAGGGATGCACGGGGCCGAATCCCCGAAGGAAGAGGTACGGCTCCAGGACGTTCACGGGCCGCGGTGTCGACAGGAAGTGGACGGCGTCCTCGGCGTGGTTGATCAGGGACGGGTTCTCGATGTCGAACCCCCGGTCGGGGTCCACCCAGAAGCCGACGGCGGAGCAGGCGAAGTAGCCGATGCGTTCGGGCGCGAAGTACTGGCCGATGAGCTTTTGGATCTCGGGCAGGCTGCTCTGCGGGATGGCGTGGCAGAGTCCCTCGTAGAGCCGTTTGGCGTCCACGACCTGGGGCTGGCCGGTACGCGGGTTGACCCGGATGTTGCCCTGCTCGCAGGCCAGGCGGAAGATGCGGTCGTCGTCGAACTTGGCGATGCACACGGCGATGCTGTGCGGCAGGTGGTTGCCCTGGCGCTCCCCGCGCATGTGGATCTCGGTGGCGACCCGGCGCAGGACCCCGCTGAAGAAGTCGGCGCTCTGGCGGGTGTCGTGCGTCAGCGGCCCGTCCTCGTCGTTGACCAGCCACTCGCGGACCGGGTCGACGACGTAGACCATGGCACGGGAGTCACTCAGATCCCTGATCAGCTCGTCCCCGTACTTCTTCCCCGTGTCCGAGTGCAGGTCGAACGCCTCTCCGGGCATGTCGCGGACGCTGACCTGGAACTCGGTCTGGTCCTGGGCGCGTTGGGTGGCCCGGCGGAGGAACCTGCGCCTCGCCTGCGAGAACCGGGTACCGCCGAGGTCCCCGGCCAGCGTGAAGCGGATCAGGCCCTCCGGCCTGATGGTGGCGCTGGGGAACGTGCGGTTCCGGTACAGGCTGCCCTCCAGCCTGTCGAGCACCGCCTGCGACGCGTGGTCCTCGGGATACAGGGCCCACTTGCCGTAGAGGGGGTCCTGGACGGCCTGGGACAGCGCGGCCAGCAGGGTGGACTTCCCGCTGCTGTTCCCACCCCACAGCGTGATCGCCGACTCGGGTGCGACGGTCCGGCCCGACGGTTCCCGGGTGGCCGTCGCGCCGTCCGCGTGCGCGGTCGCCGACTTCTTGCCGCCCTTCTTCGTCGGCTTGTCGGCGGGAGCCGAATCCTCCGGGTCGTCGGCCTTCTCCAGGAAGACGCTGGGCAGTGCCCGGGGCGCGACGCGGGGCGCGGCGGAGGCGCGCGCCCTGTCCTGCGGTGCGGTGGCTGGTTCCTGGCGCGGAGCGGGGGGCGCGGACCCGGCGCCGGGTCGGGCCGTGGTGGGGGGTGCCGCCGGCGCCGGCGGCAGGGCGTTGCGTCCCACCAGGGTGGACCGGCCCAGGACGTCGAGCGGTGACTGCTCCCGGTCCCGATGCCCGCGGTCGGGTTCACCGTTCCTGGCCCGCTCGGGCGGTGTGTCGTCGTCGACCATGGATGTGCTCCTGCCTGACGGCCGGCGGACCGCGTCCGCCTGTGGTGGTGGCCCGGTCCGCGAACTCGCGCGAACCGGAGGGGTGGGTGAGGTCTTCGTCAGCCGGCGGCGGCCGGCTCCCAGTCACCGGCCGCGCCGTCGGCGACGACCAGGCGGATCGGCGGGCCGTCCTGGGACTGGCGCAGCGCCGGTGCCGCGACGGCCGCGGCGATCACTCGCGGATCGTGCCCCGCGCTGAACCGCCCCTCCGTGCCGAACTCGCCCCAGGCGTGGTTCGCCCAGTCCGCCAGGTGGGGCTCGCCCGCCAGGTGGTCCATCCAGAACGGCTCGTCGACGACCGCCACGCATGCCAGGCCGTCGTAGTGGCGTGTCTCCTCCAACTCGGCCCGCCAGTCGAGCCGGTCGGGGCAGATCCGCACCGCCGCGCCGCGCCGCAGCACCTGGGGCGGCCGGACCCGCGGATGCGGCGGACGGGAACCGACGACCAGCAGCACCCGCTGACTTCCGGGCCGCCACAGGTGACGCCAGCCGAAGAGCTCGCGGGGTATGTGTTCCAGACCGGTGGCGAAGTCGTGCCGCAGGGGACTCGGGCGCCATGACCCCAGACCGTGCACCGCGTCCGGCGCGGTCGACATGCCCAGGCGGTGCACCACCGGGTCGTTCTCACCGGAGCGGTGCAGCGGGTCGTGGTCGCGGTAGCCGATCAGCCCCACCCGGAGGGCGTCCTCGGTGCCGACCGCGTCCTGTACGGCGGTCACGACGGCCGCGGCTTCGTGGAGCCGCTCCTCGACCGCGGTGCCGCCGTCGACCTGGGATCCGGCGATCTCCACGGCGACCATGAGGTCGAGCGGACGCGGCCGGGGGAGCTGCCGTGGGGTGGCGGCCGCAAGGTGGGGCCAGGGGGTGGGCTCGGGGCTGTGATGTCCGGCGTGCCGCAGTTCCACCGCCTGGTGTCCGCGCAGGGCGTAGGACAGGGTGGTGCGGGATCCGGGGGAGAGCCGGAGCCGGTCGACCCGCAGGGGCAGCCATTGGGCGGGCGGCTCGTCGTGGCCGGCCGTGACGACTGCGGCGATGCTCTCGCCACCGGTCACGTCGTACGGTGCGGCGGTGACCGGGACGTGTGCCACGGGACCGGCGGTCGTGCCGTCCGCGCGGCTGCCCGCGGGGAACAGCGCGCGGCGCACCAGGGCGACCGCCCCCGAACCCCCGTCGACCCGCGCGGCCGCGAGCCACACCGTGGCGCGCAGTGGAAGTTCGGCCACCAGGTCCTCCGGGGCCACGGGCCAGCGCGCGGACAGCCGCAGGGACAGCAGCACCCCCGCCTGCGTCCGCACCGCCTCGGCCGCCCGTTCGACGGGCCACCAGCCCGTGGCCCGGACGACGACCAGCAGTGGGTGCGTCGTATCGCGGCGGTTGGCCCGCACGAAGGCGGCCAGGGCTTCGTGCAGCGCCTTGTCCACGCCCGCCGGCGCGTGTCGTGCGCCGCCCGCGAGGGCGAACAGGCGCGAGGCTCGTTCCGGCGGCAGCACGTCGGCGGCGGGGGCCAGCGCCGTCCACGACGACTCTGCGAGCCGTATCAGCTCTGGCACCGGGGCGGCGGGCGCATGGGTGAGCCGACTCATCCGCAGGCGTTCGCAGCCGACTTCCAGGACGTCCAGCGCGGGGAGAGCACCGGAGGCGAAGCGGGTGAGGGTCCATCCCAGGCCCGCCCGGGTCAGCCGGAGCCGCTGCTCGTCCCGCACGCTCCGCCAGGCCGATCGCCAGTCATGGTGCGTCGGTCCGGGACCTGTCTCGGCCACGAGGGCGATCACTTGCCGCCCGAGGGGCGGTATCGCCCGGGAGGAGTCCCCGCCGCCGTTCTGGTCCCCCGCGCCGCCGGACCCCGCGGCCAGCTGGTCCGCGACGCGCAACGCGGCTTCGAGATCGGCCGCGAGGAAGTTCACCCCATGGTTCGACTGCACTGTTCGCACCCCCCGATACGGCCGCGCCGCCGAGGCAGACGGCTGCGACCGCTGTTGCACACGCATCAGACATGGGTCGGCCCTCGCACAAAGGCGGCCATGACTGAGAACGGAACCCGGAATCCCCTGTCCGGTTGCCGGTTCACATTATCGCCAGTCGGCCGTATGCAACCTGTCCTCGTCGACTTTTGTCGCCACGTCTGCCCCGCATATCGTGCGGTGAAGGAATAGCTCCTTATTGCGTCGACGTGTATTCGTATCTGATTGTTTTTAAGCAGGATGAAGTTTCAATGCGACTGAGGGGGGCGGGTTCTGTTCGAACGTCAATTCGGGCGCGAAAGGCCTGATCGGAGAGGTGCCACGGGCGTCGGGGAGTCCGAGCGTCCGAGTGTCCGGGAGCCTGAGAGCCTGGGAGCCTGGGAGTTCACATCCGATGGGCACACCCCAATCAAGCTCATCAGTCCACGTTGCGGGGGCGCGTGGCGGGAAGAACTCTGACGGTGACGTCCCGCCGGGTGCTGTTCCGGCGGGACCGGCTCGGTGAGGTGTCCTCCCTTTCGGCGCGATGCCGGTGGCGCAGCGCGGCCTCAGCAGTCAAACACCGACCAGCAGATGTCGTTGCGCAGTCGCTGATCGTCACGTACGAGCTCGCGAATCGCCTCCGGGAGCCGATCGCGCTGCCACCGGCACTCCAGCCGCCCCGCGGCCTCACTCCTGTCCGTCGGTGCGGCGGCGCGTGCGGCCTTGATGGCGTACGCGGCGGCCCCGAGTTCATGCGCGGCGACGTGTGCGACGACCGCGGCCTGGCCGGCGGCGTAAGCGGCGTGCCGTGCCGTGCCGCGCAGGTCTCGGGCCGCGCCCATGGCATGGCCGCCCGCCGCGCGCGCCTGCATCATCTTGACCTCGCCGTGCGCCCAGGCGCGGGCATGCTCGATCGCCTGGCGCGGCCGTGGGTCCTCAGGCTGAGCCGACTCGAAGAGGCCAAGGACGTGCTCGGCACAAGCTGCCGCCCAGAGGGCGAGGAGATGGTGATTCGAATCAGTGAGGGTCCCACCACGGCGGATCGTCACGAAGCGAGGGTCCCTGACCTTCGGGAGGATCATGGTTGGCATTCCTTCCTGCCGGTATCCGCCACCGATTTCCGGCCGGACGGGATGTCTTCTCAAAGATTGCCTTCTCCCGCCGCGTCATTCTGGAATGCGGCCGTCGGACAAGGGCGCCGGGCAGTGCGAGGAGACGGCGGTCTTGCCGGTGAGCCGGCGGGTGGAGAGGTCGGTCATGACCAGATGCCGAGATGCAGATGCTCCCGAGCAATGACGTCGGGTCGCATCCCTGAGCCTGCAGGCTGCGAAACGGCGCGGGTTGCCGTGCCGCTCAGGCGTGCGGACCGTCGCTGCTCGAAGGCCGGGACGCACCCGGCGCCAGCGGGTCCGGCGGGGGGACGGACGGCGGGCCCGCCGCGCCGGTGCGCAGTCGCTCGAAGACGAGGTCGAAGGTGAAGCCCGCGGTGAAGCCGAGCGGAATGGTGAAGAACAGCAGTCGGCGCACGTCCAGGTGGTCGAGAAGAGCGGGGAGGGTCAGTAGTTGGGACGCGACGTAGAGCAGGACTGAGACCAGCCCGGCCCCCAGCCCCCGCACCGCCGCACGTCCCCAGCGCACATCGCTCTCGAAGGAGTTGCGCAGGATCGCGCCCGCCGCCGAGGCCACCAGCGGGGCGCCGACCAGGACCAGCAGATCCAGGGCGCCCGCCTGCTCCGACTGCCGGGCTGTCGCCAGCGCCGCGAGGGAGACCAGCATGCACACCGCCGCCACGGTGAGACCTTGGGCCGACCGCCGGGCCGCCGTGCGTTCGCCCCGCGCGCGTTCCGCGAGGGCGCGCAGCCTGCGTTCCCGCTGTCTGAGCAGACAGGCGATGAGCCGGGAGGCGGACGCCGAGGACCAGTTGTCGCCCATCAGACGGATGTCGGCGTCGTCCGCGTCGTTGCGGACCTTGTCGAAGTTGATCCACACCTGTCCGGCCCCGCCGCCGAACGCGGCCACCGTCACCAGCGGCAGACGCTGTGCCAGGGCGATGATGCCGGCCACCCTGGTGGACTGGCCGCCGCCCATCAGGAGCACGCCGTCACAGCTCAGCAGGGTGTGGTAGAAGGCAACCTCCCATTCGCCACTGCTGTCGCGGAGGATCTCCAGGCTGGCGTGGGCGTCCGGCGCCAGGCCGAAGTCGACATCGCTGTGGCGCGGCGGGAAGGCCGCGACCCGACCCGGCTCCGCCTCGGTGCAGGCGTCCGCGTACCCGGCCACGACATCGGTCTCGATGTACTCGGCGCTGCTGGAGAAGACGGCCAGATCACAGCCGGCCCGGGCGAGTTCTCTGCCCAATTGCCGGCAGGCATCGGGAGCGAGTTCGATGGCCTTGAGCGGGTGGGAGAAGGCACGGTTGGGGTCGGTGCTGCCGATGACGGCTATGAGAGGACGCGCGGACTGCGGCGAAGTCATGTACCAGTCTAGGCAGTTGCCTCTGATGTGTCTCGACTGGTTCAGCGGGGTTTCGTCGTATTTCTTGGAGTTCGGGGTGTAGTCGCGCGCGCGTGGGGGGATGGGTGAGCCGACGGTGGGGAGAAGTGATGGCAGGCGTGACCCGGATACCGGCCTATTTCAGCCACAGCTACTGGGCAGAGGACCGGGAGCTGAACGAGCACTTCTGGAGCCTCTTCTGGAACGAGGGCTTCACCTTCGCGGTCGACCCGAAGACCAATCCTCTCTCGCCCACGCATCTGGAACTGATGATGGATCAGAGCTCCTGTTTCGTAGGTGTGGTGACGCATCGTCAGGAAGAACGAAGGTACCGTGCCTCGCCTTTCATGGTGCACGAGCACGACCTCGCGCTCCAGGCGAGAAAGCCCAGGCTGGTGTTCATGGAGAGGGGTGTGTCGGCCGGGTTCTTCCCGGTGGCCGACGAGCAGCGCATCGTGTTCAACCGCCGCCAACTCCCGGACACGGGCGAGGTGAAGCCCGCGATCGACCGCCTCACCAGCCGGAGCGGTCCGGTCGGCGGCGCTGCCAAAGGTCTGCTCGGCACGGTCGGACTGATCCTGCCGGACGATGCCGCGTACCGGGCCGCCGAGCCGCTCATCCGGCGGGCGGTGGAGGACGTCGGATACCGCGCCCGCACGATCAGCCTCGAGTTCGAGGACCTCTTCGAGTTCCTGCTCGCCGTCGACGGATGCGACTTCGTCGTCGTCGATGTCGCCTCTCCCCACGCGGTGCCCTGGGTCTTCCCCGAGCTGAGTGGCCGCTTCCGGCCGACCCTCAAACTGATCCACGACCCACCCGACGGCCGGTACGTGCCGCAGCCGTCGAAACTGGTCAGCGGGGCCGCCCTCCGGGCGGCCGAACCGGCGGACCGCATCACGGTGCACTGGAGCTACCCGGAGGAACTCGCCGACCGCGTCCAGGACCTGGTGGCGCGGTTCTACCAACCACGGTTGGAGTTCGAGACCTTCGAGGAGGGCGTCGGATACTTCCGCAGCCTCGGCCGGGCACAGGGCAGCATCTTCCTCAGCAACGCCCGCGGGGACGACGCGCTGGCTCAACGCGTCGGACGCAGCCTCGAACTGCACAACCTGTCGTACTTCCACTACCTACGCCGCAACACCATCGAGCTCGGTGCCGACTGGCGCAGCCAGTTGTACGCGAACGTGGCCGCGTGCCGCCTGTTCCTTCCGCTCATCAGCCGGCACTACTGGGAGAGCGAGTACTGCCGGGAGGAGTACGACATCGCCGAACGCCTGCGCGCCGACGGCCGGTTGGTGATCCTGCCGTACTTTCTCGGTCCTGGAGTGGCACGGCAGGTCAGCTTCCAGGGTCGGGCCATAGGCCACCTTTCCCAGGACGAACAGGTCGCGGTCATCAGCCGTGACGTCGACAACGAGTTCGTCGAGCGCCGCCGACTGGAGGACCGCGGCGTCACGGCCGGTCAGCGGGGGGCCGCGGCCCACGCGCCCGCCCCGGGACGCCGGTGCGACATCGCGCTCGTCACACTCCTGCCCGAGGCCCACGAGGCGCTGCGGCGGCATCTGGAGACCTCCGGTGCGCCCACCGAGACCGCACTGCACGGCACCGGATGCGCATGGCTGCGCGCCAGCGTCCAGGCCGTGGGCCGCAGCAGCGCGTACGAGGTGGTGGTGGCCCAGCCCTGCAGTGGCCGCGACGGTGTCGGCAACGCCGTCGCCGCCACGATCGAGGAGCACCAGCCCGAGACGGTGATCTTCCTCGGAGCCTGCTGCGCCATCGCGCCCGACCTCGTGCCCGGCGACGTGGTGATCTCCAACCGTCTGCACGGCTACACGTACGAAGAACTGGAACAGAGCTGTCTGCCCCGCCCGGACCGCAGCCACCTGGCGCATGAAGGGGTGGCCGCGCTCGGTGACAGTATGCGCCTCAACTACACCTACTGGACCGAGAAGGTGTACGAGCGGCCACCCGGCGGTCCCCGCAACACCGGACCGCGTGTGGTGGTCGGGCCGATCGCCTCGGGGGACGCGTCCGTCGGCGGCAGCGGGGACCCGGCCCTGCGGCGGGTGATCGGCGACTGGCCGGGGCTGGCCGCCGTCGAGCTCGGGGGCGCGGACGCGGCGGGCGCCGTCACCCAGACCCGTAGGGCCGGCCGGACACATGTGTCGTTCTCGATGGTGTGCGCCGTGGCTGGGACCGCCACCGACGGCATCTCCGTCAACTCGGCGCGGCCGGAGGAGGAGAAGGCCTGGAAGCAGTACGCAGCCGATGTGGCCGCCACGCTGGTCCTGGAAGCGATCCGGTTGGCATGGCCCAGTCCGCCCAGGAGGGACGGATGATGCGACGGGACAGGCGGCAGACGTGGACGCCCCCACCTTCCGGCAGTGCGGACGTGAAGGTCCCCGACAGCTTGCACGGCTTGATCGAGATCCTCGCCGAGGAGGCCCACAACAACTGGGCCCGGCAACGTCTGTCCGAGGGCTGGCGGTACGGGCGCCGGCTGAGCCGTCGACGCAGGACGCACCCTCTGCTGGTCCCGTACTCCGCGCTCACCCATGCGCAGCAGGAGGCGGACCGCGTGGTCGCCATGGGGTCGGTGAAAGTGATCCTCCGCCACGGTTACACCCTCCAGGAGCCCGCCGACCGGTGAAAGGGGCGCTCCATGACGACCATCGCGGTGACCGGTCACATCGACCTGACGGCGCGGACCTCCGTCCTGGTGCGCGCTGCTCTGGACGACCTGCTGCGGAGGTACGCGGCCGACGGGGAACTGGTCGGGGTCTCTTGTCTCGCCAGGGGCGCCGACTCTCTCTTCGCGGAGGCCGTGCTCGCCGTCGGCGGCCGGCTGGCCGTCATCATCCCCTCCCGGGACTACCGGCGTGCCCGGGTGCGGCCTGACCACGCGCTCGTGTTCGACCGCCTGGTCAAGGCCGCCCACGACATCGTCGTCCTGCCGATCGAGACCGGCGGCCGGCACGCGTACGAGGCGGCGAACAAAGTCCTCGTGGAACGCGCCGACCGGCTCGTCGCCGTCTGGGACGGCACTCCGCCCACCGGCAGAGGAGGCGGCACCGCCGACACCGTGCTCGAAGCCCGTGCGGCGGGCGTCCCCGTCGACGTGGTGTGGCCCGACGGGGCCGAGCGCACCCGCCGGGAGCACCGCGAGGGCGCCGCCGACCGGTGCGCGGGTCCGGAATCCTCATGACCGTCGTAGTGACTCCCGCGCATACGCCGAAATCACTGGGCGGGATCCGGAAGGTGCAGGAGGGACCGGCGCAGCCGTGCTGTCGGTGGCGTCGGCTCGGCCTCGGGGCGTACTACGCCGCTCCCCGGTCACCGTGGCTGGACAGGCCAGGGCGGTCTGCCGTCGCCCCGGCCCACCTGTCGTAGCCGAGGGGTGTCATCACGCCACAGGCATACCCGGCTGACCGACCGGGGTGCGGATCTCCGACATGGCCTTCTTCACGATGACCTTGGACAGGTAGCCGGAGCCGAAGAAGATGTTCATGAGGACGTACCAGAAGTTCTGCCATCCGGTCAGGGTGACGAGTCCGTACTCTTCCAGGGCCTTTCTGATGGGGATCTTGGCGAAGTACGAGGCGCCGAACCAGATGCATCCGAGCACGTACCAGAAGGCTTCGGCGCTGGTGGTGTTGCCGTGTCCGAGTGACTGGGACTGCGTCATTTCAAGCCCTTTCAGAGCGAGTCGTGTCCAACGACTGATCATTGTGGGAGTACCCGGGGCCGGGGGGAGAGGGTCGTGCACGGTTCGTGGCCGATTTGTGATGCTGACAAGTGCCGCCCCTCGTAACGGCGTTGGCCACGTCCGGCGGTCACCGGCCCACCCTCGCTTCGGCGGCGGCGGAGCGCGCTGCTGTCCGAGGAGGATGCGGTGGCGAAAACGGGTCCATGGTCGGCGGGAAGCGCGAGCGCGGCGTCTACGGAGCCGGGGTCTCGTTCCAGACCTTGCGTGAAGGCAACGAGGTGGGCGCCAAGTCGACGCCGCGGACTCGGGTACGTGGGGCATGCGCTGGGAGCTGTACGGCGCGGGCGTGGCGTCTGATGGTGTTCAGGGCCGACTGGTGGCGATGGGCGTAGCCGAGTGGGCCGACGGACTGGTTGCAGTTCATGATCGCGTCCGACGGCACGTCTTTGAAGAGGCCGTCCGTGCTGTTCGCAAGGTGCAGTGCCGCATTGTCTGGATGGGACCATTTGGTCCTTTGTGCGGGTGGCGATCTGTTCCGGCGAGTGTGGCTGATCGATATATCGGCAGCAGCCGCTGCGACGCCGTGCACGGTGGACGGTGGGTCACCGCGGCCGCCTGCCCGCACAGGCGGGAGCGGGCGAGGGCGGGGGAGGGGAGAATGGGGCGGTAGCGTTTCGAGGGGCGCGCCCGACCCTCACGAGAATGCCCTTCCCGTTGAGGCGCAGAGCGGTGGGGAGGGGCCGTCGTGTAGATCCGTCAGGCCGATTTCGGCCCAGCGGAATGAACGAGGGTACCTCTGTGAGCCTGATGAAACAGCTGATCGAACGCGATCCCGGGCTCCTGGCCCTGCGGCGGTCGGGCCGCGCAGCGATCGTGGCGGCCGGCCTGTTCGCGATCGCCGTGGAGGTCATCGGCAACGACACGATGGCCGTCTTTGCGGCATTCGGCGCTATCGCGCTGCTGCTCTTTGCCGACCTCGGTGGTTCACCGAGGGACAGACTCGCTCTCCAGGGCATGCTGACCGCAGCCGGCGCAACCTTGGTGTGCATCGGAACCCTGGCCTCCCGAACCGTCTGGCTGGCAGCTCTCATGGCGGCTCTTGTCGCATTCGCCGTGCTGTTCGCCGGCGTCGTCAGTTCCGTTCTGGCAGGGTCCTCCACGGCGCTGCTGGCCAGCTTCATCCTGGCCGTCACGCTTCCCGGCGGCCCAGGAACCATTCCTGAACGCCTGGTCGGCTACCTCATGGCGGGAGCAGCCTCCCTTGTGGCGGTGACCCTTTTGTGGCCGGCCCCGACGCGAGACCCGTTGCGTCGTTCCGCTGCCCGGTCCTGCAGGTTTCTCGCACGACGGCTACGGGCCGAGGCCGACTGCGCGCGCGGCGATTCCAACGCGGATCAACGGCTTACCGCGGACGAGACGACGACGCAGGCCACTGCCGCAGTGAGTGAGCTGCGCGCGACGTTCTACGCCACGCCGTACCGGCCAACGGGGCTGTCCACCGAGACGCGTGTACTCGTCCGCCTGATCGACGAAGTGGTATGGCTGGCGGAGATCCTCAAGCGCATGCCGCTCGACGGCATGAGCGGGACGACGGCGACAGCAGTCCATGAACTCGAACTCGCAGCCTCCGAGGTGCTGGAGGGCGGTGCGAATGCTCTCCAGGCCGGTAGGGTCCCCCCGGACGCGCTGAGCGGGGGCCTGCGAAGACTCCAAGACGCCCGCGCGGCGATGGAACAAGCTGTGACCCGGGCGCCGTACCCCGTAAATGTCCCTGCCTCGCAGGGCGGCGTCACGACATTCGTGAGTTCCCTGGAGCCGGGCTTCCGCGCCCAGGAGGTGAGTTTTGCCGTATCGGCGATCGTGACGAACATCGAGCTCTACGGTGCGGTGCGGGTTCGCCGATGGTGGGAACGGGTGCTGGGCCAGCGCCCGGTAGGCGTGACCTCGCCTCTGTCAACGGTTCACGAAAGGGCCGGAGCCCACGTCGATCACCACTCCGTGTGGCTGCACAACAGCCTCCGCGGTGCGGTCGCGCTCGGCCTGGCGGTGCTGATTGCCGAACTCACCGGCGTGCAGCATTCGTTCTGGGTGGTGTCCGGCACACTGGCCGTACTGCGTTCCAATGCGTTTCAGACCGGCCAGACCGCCCTGCGTGCGCTGCTCGGCAACGTGGCGGGCATCATCGTCGCCAGCGGGCTCATCTTCACGCTCGGCTCCAACATCACGGTCTTCTGGCTGCTGCTTCCGCTCGCCATCGCTTTCACGGGTTTGGCGCCGGCCGCGTTCTCGTTCGCGGTCGGACAGGCGGGCTTCACGGCCACGCTCCTCATCCTGTTCAACATCATCGAACCGGTCGGCTGGGGGATCGGTCTGGTACGTCTCGAGGACGTCGCGATCGGCTGTGCCGTGAGCGCCGGTGTGGGATTCCTCTTCTGGCCGCGCGGAGCAGGCGCCGCCCTGGGGCAGGCGGTGGCCGAAGCGTTTGCCGAGAGCGCACGGTACCTGAGGACCGCGGTCGCATACGGAGTGACGCGTTGCGACAGTCTCGTCCGCACCGCCCCCGTGCCGCACAGCGAGAAGCGGGCGGCCGCAGCCGCGGCCAGAAGGCTCGATGACGCATTCCGCGGCTTCCTGGGCGAGCGTGGCACCAAGCGCCTCCCCCTCGCGACTGTCACCGTCCTGATCACCGCGGTTGCCGTCCTGCGGCTGACTGCGGACTCCATCCTCGACCTCTGGGAACGCGATGAGCCCTTCCCGGCGGGAGACAGGACCGCCGCGCGAAAGGAGATCCTGGAGAGCGGGACCGCGGTGTGCAACTGGTACCAGCAGGCAGCGCGGGCGCTGGCAGGGTACGCGGAGGTGCCCGAGGCCCTGCCCGGGGAACCGGCCAGGGACGTACGGCTGATCTCCGCTGTCCGCCGTGACCTTTCTGATCAGCACGGGCTGGGTACACGCACAGCGGTCAAAGTGATCTGGACGGCGGACCACATTGACGTCGCCCGCCAGCTGCAGACGGCACTCGTGGAGCCGGCACGGGCGGCGGCAGTCCTGCGGCACGGGACGAACTCGGCCACGAGGCATCGGCTGACGCGGTGGCGGCCCCAGCACACCGCGGGCGATTGACGGTTCCTTGCTTCGGCGGAAGGGTGAGTGACCGGTGTGTCCGGAGGCATCGTCAGGACTTGTGGAGCGATCGGCCGTCGGCAGGGGGACGGGCTTGAGTCTCCTGTAGGGGGAGACGCCAGGGTGAGGGTATGGACGGCGACACGCTCTACTCGATCGGCGAACTGGCCCGGCGGACCGGTCTGACGGTCAAGGCCATTCGGTTCTACTCCGATCGCGGGATCGTGGCACCGACGGACCGCAGCCCGGCCGGCTACCGCCTCTACGACATCGACGCCGTCGCGCGCCTGGACCTCGTCCGGACCCTGCGGGAACTGGGAGTGGACCTGCCCACGATCCGCAGGGTCGTGGAGCAGGACCTCTCGCTTCCCGAGGTCGCCGCGACGCACGCCGAAGCCCTGGCCGTGCAGATCCGCGTCCTGCGCCTGCGGCATGCGGTGCTGACGGCGGTGGCCGAGCGCGGGCTCACTGCTGAGGAGACGGATCTCATGCACAAACTGGCGCGGCTCTCCGAGGACGAACGCCGACGTCTGATCGAGGACTTCCTCGACGCCGCCTTCGGCAGCCTCGAAACCGACTCCGCGTTGGCGGGGATCAGGCGCTCGATGACTCCGGACGTACCCGACAGCGCCGAGGCCGAGCAGGTCCGGGCGTGGGTGGAGTGGGCCGAACTGGCGGCAGATCCGGACTTCCGCGCCACCATGCGGCGGATGACCGAGGACCACGCGGCCGAACAGGCACAAGGCACCACCGGCCCGCGCCGCGACCTCGGTGCAGTGGTCCGTGACCATGCAGGGTCGGCCCTCGCAGGGGGCATCGCTCCGAGGTCGCGCCGAGCCGAGCCGATCGTTGCGGCGCTTGCGGCTCACCATGCACACGCCCTTGGCCGTCCCGACGACATGGAGCTGCGCCGTCTGCTGCTGGCCCGGCTGGGGCGTATGAGCGACCCGCGCCGCAATCGGTACCTCCAGCTCCTCGCAGTGATCAACGGCTGGCCCGCTCCGGAGAATCTGGTGCCGGCGGTCACCTGGTCCATCGAGGCCGTGCGCGTTCGAATGGAACGGTAAAAGGCCGGGGATCGTCGGCCGGCCTGGGCGGCTTCGACAGGCTCTGCGCCGCCGCCCCCTGCCTGCCTCGTCTGCCTGCCTCGTCCGGACAGGCCGCGATCATGCGCCGCCTCAGGCAGTACGCGGCCCTTAGTCCCGGATCAAGAAGGATGTCGCAGCCAAGGATCACAAGCGGCGGCTCGCACACAGGGATGCGCCGCCCGATCGCAGTCCACGCATGTCCGGCGCGCCGAGCATCCGGACGCCGCCGCTTCGTACCTTCGACCGATCTCTCCACGGCGTCGACCGTGAGATCCGACAGGGACGACGCGTACGGTTCGACGACGAGTGCGGGGCGCCCTTGGCTTCAGTGACCGCTATGCGTGTCGCGCGCCGTGCGAGTGGCGATGAACGCCGAACGGTTGATGTCGACGGCTTCATTCCAAGCGGGGTGGGCTTGGACGTAGTCGGCCACAAAACCGCAGTAGACGCCCACCTTGGCCTGACTCCGGCTCAGGTCCTCCAGGGCATAGCGCGCCATGGCCGACGCGATGCCCCGATGCCGTAGGTCTTCGTTCACGTACGAGTGCGTGAGCGAGACGCGTCCGCCCGTGGTCTCGTAAGCCAGGGTGCCGACAACCTGGCCATCGATCAGTGCCTCGTAGAGGCGGGCCGTCTCGTCCTTGCGCACGTCAATGGCGGCCGGTGATGACTCCATGGTCTCTTCTCGCTTCGCTCGTCTTCGGTCGGTGCCTCTGCAGACACCTCACCAGGGCACTTTAACGGACTACATGGTCCAATATATGACACGTAGCTACTACTCTACGAGCTGTTGAGCGCATTAAGCGGACCATATAGTCCGGATGATGGAGCTCGCCCGAGCAGCACGGGCCTCAGGACACGGGTAAGAAGCGGTGCCTCGCCCGACACCAACCTCCATCCAACGTGCACGTCGGCCTTGGACCGCCCCAACTGGACGCCCCGCTCGTGTGCGAGGCCTCAACGGTGATGGCGACTGAGAGCCCTCGCGCAAGGGATGAGGGCCTCTGGACGGTGCGGTCAGCCGCGTGAGGGTGGATGTGACCCGAGGTAAGGCAATGGCGAGGGGAAAGAACGATGAAGGCACTCGTGGGCAAGGCCGTAGTGGCGGAAGCTGCGAGCGATTCTGTAGTCAGTATTGAGGGAAATGCCTACTTCCCGCCGGACTCGGTGGCGGCGGGCGTGCTGCGCAAGAGCCCGACCCTCTACATCTGTCCCTGGAAGGGGAGGGCGCAATATCACGACGTCCTGGTCGACGGGACGGTGCTCAGGGACGCGGCCTGGTCCTATCCGAGCATCAAGGGCTCGGCGGCCACCCGTGTCGGTCGCGACTTCAGCGGGTACGTCGCCTTCGACGTACGAGAGGTCAGGATCGAGAACTGACACGGCGCTGTGATATGTGAGGTCGCAGGAAAGTTTCGCCGCTGAGCATGCCGAATTCTGCGTGTCGGCGACAACGAATGCAATTGAGCTATCAGCTACTCCCGACGATGGAAAGTGTGGCAATGGCGGCCAATCTTGAAGCCGAGGCGTCCGCTCGTGAAGAGAACAACGCTGCGCTCATCGCCGCTTTGGGAAAGCCGAATTCCGACGAAGTGGAGTCCAGCTGGGAGCTCGATGTCCTCAATGACGCGGAACACGGTCGCTGGACCGCCAGCCTCGGTCCCGAAGCGATCGCCGAGCTCTCGTACCGTTTCGTGGGCGGCCGCGTCGTGCTGCTGACGACCTGGGTCGACCCCGCTTACCGTAAGAATCGGGTGGCCACGGAGCTGATTTCTCGCGTGCTGGACGAGATCCGCGAAAGCGGGAGGACAGTCACCATCATCTGCCCGGTCGTGGGCGTGTTCATCGACCGCAACCCGGAGTATGCCGACCTCATCGACAAGGTCCATCCCGGTGCCGGCGCCTACCCCGAGCGCGCCCCCGAAGGAGTTGCCCACAACCAGGAGCTCACCGCTGTCGAGCGCGACTTGGCGTAGCGGCGTAGCCGTACGGGGTGAGGTGCTTTCCGGCTCCGCCGGCCTAGTTCCAACGCCGTGTAGTTAGCGCTGGGTGTCCGGTGTCAAGTTGTGCGGGTGGTCTGGATGTCGATGCTGATGGTGGCTTTGTAGCTGGTTCTGTC
>NZ_JBIWOE010000035.1:0-95713 GCF_044767585.1 Streptomyces sp. NPDC101225 | reverse complement strand
CGACCTCGTCGACCAGGTCCAGGACATCATCACGGTCGGCGAGTTCTACGACCGTGCGGCCGGCAGCCAGATCATCTACACCTGAGATGGCCGCCTGCCCGGCTGGCGGACGACAGCGTCAAGGTCACCGACTGGTACCTGGCGACGAAGCCCGAACACCGGCCTGACCCGCGCACGACCCCGCGGGTGTCATCTTCGAACGCCGTGGACGAGTGCGTCGAGGGCCGTACGGCTTCCGCCCTTGGCGTCGGTCACCGGCCGGGTGACCGCCTCGGCCCGCAGGATGTCGGCGTACGGCCGCCACAGATCGGCGACCTGCCCGGCGCTGTAGAGCACGCGCGGATCCTGCGGGCCGCCGTGACCGTGCTCGGGATTGGCCGCGTCGTGGCCGACGAGCAGCAGCGTTCCGCCTCGGCGTACGGCGGTGGCGGCCCGGGGCAGTATCTGTGCCATGTGTGGCCAGGGCAGGTGCAGATAGGCGATCAGGGCGAGGTCGTACGTCGCTTCCGGGGGTGCCCAGAGCGTGAGATCGGTATGGATGGTGTGCAGCCGGACGCCCCGGTCGACGGCCAGCCGTTCGGCCTTCTCCAGTCCTGTGGCGGAGAAGTCCACGGCGTCCACCTCCCAGCCCTGCTCCGCGAGCCAGACAGCGTTACGTCCCTCCCCGGCGGCGAGGTCCACCGCTCGTCCGGACGGTTCCAGACCGGCCAACTCCTGTTCGACGAACCGGTTGGGCTCCGCCTTCCACACCAGCTCGCTGCCGCGGTACCGCTCGTCCCAGCCTGTTGCGTCCATCGTGTACACCTCATTCCTCCGGGTGAGTGGAGTCCTGGTCCGGACGGTCGTCGTCGTCCAGGACCTCCGCGTCGTCCCCGGCGAGCAGATACGGGTAGGGACAACTGCTGGGGTCCGGGGCGATGCAGGCGTTGCAGGGACGGGACCGGTCGAGAACGCACTTCGGCGTCGGTCTCATGCCACGCCGCCTGCAGCGTCCCGGGTGCCGTAGCGGCCGGACAGGTGCCGCGAGGCGCGTTTGAAGGCCAGAACGGGAACGTAGTGGCGCACGCGCGCGTCGGCGAAGTGCGCGAACGACTCGGCCGCTGTGGTCTCCAGCGTCTCGGACGGGACATCCGGGAATCGGCGCTCGAGCCGCGCCTGGACGTCCTGGCGGGCGCGTTGCTCTGCCGCCGGTGTCGGGGGGCCGGCCGGCCGCGTGTCGGGGCAGCGGTTGCCCGGCGGGACGGCCCCGGAGGTGAGGACGGGGAGAAAGGTCATCTTCATACCCCCTGAGGTATGGAGTCCGGATGGTCAGGCCAGGGTCAGGAACAGCTTCTCCAGTTCGGCCTCGCTCAGCGGAGGAGTGCGTCCCCGCTGGCGTTCGGTGAGGCACTGGCGAATGCCGCCCGCCACTATCTTGAAGCCGGCCCGGTCCAGGGCGTGGGAGACCGCGGCCAGTTGCGTGACGACTTCCTTGCGGTCCCGCTCCGCCTCGATCATGGTGATGACCGCGGCCAGTTGTCCCTGGGCCCGCCGCAACCGGTTGAGTACCTCGGCCCATGAGTCCGTTTCCTCGTCCACGAGGTTCACGACTTCTCTCGCGACTTCTGTCTCGTGCGTCACCGGACACCTCCAGGGGGCGGGTTCGTCGGAGATTCGGGAGGCGCCGCTACGCGTCGTGCGGCGATGACGCGGTGCCGATGGTATGGACGGTGCCCTCACCTGTGGAGTGGGGGACCGTGCGTGTGTTTCCCTCGATCGAGGGGGCCGGTACGTCGTTGGTCAGGCTCCGCGTCCGCTCGGTGTTGCGCAGCATGTACCGGATGAACGCGATCCCCGCCGCCGCGGCAACGGAGGCCCAGGTCCACGGACTGGTGAGCAGGGTGTGGCGCAGGTCGGAGCTGATCTGCCGGCTCAGTACGAAGACGCCCATGGCGGCGACGAACCAGCCGAAGGCTCTGCGCAGTGCGTCCTGCGGGATGCGCCCGGCCAGGTGGCCGCCGAGCAGGCTGCCGACCACGGCCGTCGCCGCCACCGTGCCCGCCGACGTCCAGTCGATGTGCGCGCCGGAGAGGTGACCGGCGAACCCCGCGAACGACTGGAGGGCGATCACCAGCAGGGACGTGCCGGCGGCGACCGGCATCCGCAGCCCGCCGAGCAGGGCCAGCGCGGGGACGATGAGGAAGCCGCCGCCGGCGCCGACCAGGCCGGTGACGAGGCCGACGGCCACGCCGTTCAGCAGGACGGCGCCGACGGGGAGTTCACGAGGGGTCTGCCCCGGCGTCCGGCGCCGGCCGCGGATCATGGCGACGGCGGTGGCGATCATCATCAGGGCGAACAGGATGAGCAGCACGGTGCCGGGGATGAACTCGGCCAGTCGGCCGCCCGCGTACGCGCCGCTCATGCCGGCCACGCCGAACAGGAGTCCGGTGCGCCACCGCACCCGTCCGGCGCGTGCGTGCGGGACGACTCCGGCGGCGCTGGTGACGCCCACCACGAACAGCGACGTCGCGATGGCCTCCTTGGTGCCCATCCCGGCGAGATAGACCAGGACGGGCACCGTCAGGATGGACCCACCGCCGCCCAGGATGCCCAGAGCCACCCCTATCAGGAGCGACGCGGCGATGACCAGGGCGATCACGACCGGCCTCCGGCCGTCTCCCACGCCGTGACGCCGCCGTCGAGGACGCGCAGGTTGGGCAGTCCGGCCTCGGTGAGGGCCTGTTCGGCCTGGGCGGCGCGGGCGCCGGAGCGGCAGACGAGTATGACGTCCTCGTCGAGGTGGCGCAGTTCGGCGCGGTGCTCGCGCAGGGTGTCGAGGGGGACGTTGTAGGAGCCGGGGATGTGGACGGTGCGGAACTCCCCGGGTGTGCGCACGTCCAGCAGGCGCGGGCCTTCACCGGACCGCGTCAGCTCGCGCAGGGTCGCGGGATCGAGGCGTGGCTTGTCGGCGTGGAAGGTCATCGGGGTTCCTCGCTGTCCGTGAAGCGCTTTTTGTGAGGGGGTCCGGACGGCGGCCGGAGTCCCCGGCCGCCGCCCGGGAGCGGTGTGGATCAGACGTCGGCGGGCGCGGGCAGGGCGAGCCAGGCGCCGTATCCGCCGAGCAGGTCGGAGATGTCGGTGCGGCCCTGGTGGCGCAGCAGGCTGGCGGCGATGGAGGAGCGGTGGCCGCCGGCGCAGTGCACGACCAGGGGCCGGTCGGCCGGGATCTCGTCGGCGCGGTGGGCGAGTTCGGCCAGCGGGATGTGCAGGGAGCCCTCGATGAGGCCCTCTTCGCGCTCGCCGGTGTTGCGCACGTCCAGGACCAGCGGGGGTTCGTCCCCGTCGAGCAGGCGGCGCAGTTCGTCGGCGGTCAGGCGGCTGGCCTGTTCCATCTTGTCGGCCAGCGCGGGGAAGGCGCCCTCGGGCTCGCGCAGGTAGCCGCCGACCTTGTCGAAGCCGATCCGGGCGAGCCGGGTGACGACCTCTTCCTCGCGGTCCTGGGGAGCGATGACGATGACGTCCTGCTCGGGGGCGACGACCATGCCGGCCTGTTCGGCGAAGCGGCCGTCGGCGGGCACGTTGACCGAGCCGTGCAGATGCCCGGGTGCGAAGTCCTGCGGCGAGCGGGCGTCGAGGACGACCGCCCCCGCCGCGCGCCGCTGCATGAACTCCTCCGCCGACAGCGGGCGGGGTGCGGCGGCCGCGTCGAACAGACCGTGCTCCTTGCGGTTGAGGATGGCGTCGTAGACGAAGTAGGCGGGTGCGGAGGGCTGGCCCGCGGTGACCAGTTCGACGAACTTCTCCTCGCTCATGGGCCGGCAGGCGTAGTTGGTGGCGCGCTGCTCGCCGATGGTGGACTGGCGCTGGGTGGAGAGGTTCTTGCCGCAGGCGGATCCGGCGCCGTGGGCGGGGAAGACGCGGACGGCGTCCGGGAGGGCCATCAACTTGTGCTGGATGGTGTCGTAGAGCATCTTGCCGAGTTCGTCGGCGGTGACGCCGATGGAGGCGAGCAGGTCGGGGCGGCCGACGTCGCCGATGAACAGCGCGTCGCCGGTCAGGACGCCGTAGGGGACGGTGTCGTCGGCGTGCTCGTGCACCACGACGCTGATGGACTCCGGGGTGTGGCCGGGGGTTTCGAGGATCTGGAGCGTGACGTCGCCGAGGGTGATGCGTTCGCCGTCGACCAGTTTGTGGATGGGGTATTCGGCCTCGGCACGCTGTCCGTAGCCGATCCAGGCGCCGGTGCGGTCGGCGAGTTCCAGGTGGCCGGCGAGGAAGTCGGCGTGGAAGTGGGTGTTGATGACGGCCTCGATGGTGAAACCGTGGGTGGCGGCGTCGGTGAGGTATTCGGAGACGTCGCGGCGGGGGTCGACGACGACGGCCTTGCCGGTGGTCTCGTCGGCGATCATGTAGGACGCCTGGGAGAGGCAGTCGAGGTAGTACTGGGCGAAGAACATGGTCGGGTGACCTCCAGTTCGAAGAGGGCTGAATACCCAGGGGGGGTATGGAGAAAAGTCTGGTCCGCCCTGGTCGACGGGGCGGGGATGGTGGCCGGCCCGGGTCGGGGGAGGCCCGGGCCGACCGGTCAGAGGCGGCCGGTGAGCATGCCGTTCCAGTAGATGGGCGGCAGGCCGTACCGCTTGAACAGCCACATCGTGCGCCGCTCCTTGAAGGGGTCGAGCAGCGGGAACGACGGGGTGGGGTTGAGGTCGTAGTCGAACTCGGCGAGCAGCATCCGGTCGCGGGCGGTGACCAGCGGGCAGGAGGTGTAGCCGTCGTAGCGGTGCGACGGGGCCCGGCCCTTCATGACGTCGAGCAGATTGCCGGCCACGACCGGGGCCTGCTTGCGCACGGCCGCGCCGGTCTTGGAGGTGGGCAGGTTCGCCACGTCGCCGAGCGCGAACACGTTGTCGTAGGAGGGGTGCTGGAGGGTGTGCTTGTCGGCGGCGACGAAGCCCTGCGGACTCGCGGCGTCGGCGAGCGGGCTCGTCTTGATCCAGTCGGGAGCGCTCTGTGGCGGCACGGCGTGCAGGAGGTCGTAGCCGACGCTCTCCTTGGTGCCGTCGGCGTGGTCGGTGAGCGTGAGCTCGCGGGCGTCGCCGTCGAGGGCGGTCATCTCGGAGCGCAGCCGCACCTCGATGCCGTACCGGGCGGCCACCTGATCCAGGACGCGCGACCAGGCGGGCACCTTGAACATCGCCGGGTCCGGGAGGGCGAGGATGATGCGGATGTCGTCGAGGACCTTCTGCTTGCGCCAGTGGTCGGCGGCCAGGTAGGCGATCTTCTGCGGGGCGCCGCCGCACTTGAGCGGGGTCGCCGGGTGGGTGAAGACCGCGGTGCCCGAGCGCATCTGCCGGATCAGGTCCCAGGTGCGCGGGGCGTACTCGGGGGCGTAGTTGCTGCTGACCCGGTCGTGGCCGACGGCCTCGGCCAGGCCTGGCACGCCGTCCCAGTCGAGCTGGAGTCCGGGCGCCATGATCAGGTACTCGTAGGTGAGTTCGGCGTCGCCGGACAGGACCACGGTGCGGGTGTCGGGGTCGACGGCCACTGCGCGGCGGCGGATCCACCGCACGCCGTCGGGGATGACGGACGCTTCGGGGCGGCGGGTGGTGCGCAGGGGTGCCTGGCCGCCGCCGACCAGGGTCCACAGGGGCTGGTACCAGTGGGTGTCGGACGGTTCGATCAGCGTGATGTCGCTGACGCCGGCGCGGCGCAGGCGGGCGGCGGCACTGATGCCGGCGCTGCCGCCGCCGATGACGACGACGCGGTGTCGGCCGGAGATCGGGGTGTCGGTGGGGGAGGGGGTGGCGGCCATGGCGGGGCTCCTTCCCGGTCGGCCACGGGGTGGGTGGTGGTCGGGGTCAGGCGACGTGCTCGTGCGAACCGGCCGCGACGGGGCGTCCGGCTCGGGCCCAGGCGCCGGTGCCGCCCGCCACGGAGTAGGCGTCGATGCCGCGGGAGGTCATCCAGTCGGCGGCGGTCCTGCTGCGGTTGCCGCTGGCGCAGATCACGAACACCGGCCGGTCCGTGGGCAGTTCGCCGCACCGGGCGGGCACCGTGCGCAGCGGCATCAGCCGCGCGCCGGGGACGTGCACTGCCGTGTACTCGTCGGGCTGTCGTACGTCGATCACGAGTGCGCCGTCGGCCCAGGCCGCCGCGAACGCCTCCTGTGTTGTTTCACGAGCCACTTCGTTGCCTCCTCAATTACCCCCAGGGGTATCTTGTCGACGAGAGTACGGCGGTACGGAGGGGAGCGTCAAATACCCCTAGGGGTATTTGCCTCGGAGGCAAGCCGAGGCTCGACGCCAGGGCCGGAAACGAGCCGCGACCCGTGGGGCGCGGCCCGGGGCAGCCGGAGCGTCGTCCGCGTCCCGCCGCCCGGTCCGGAGTCCGCCGTGACCGTGCCGCCGTGGGCGCTGACCAGCTCCTTGACCACGGCCAGACCAATGCCACTGCCGCCCGCGGAACGAGCGCGGGCCCCGCGCCACAGACGGTCGAAGACATGCGGATGCTCTTCGGCGGGGATGCCCGGACCGGTGTCGGCCACCTCGACGAGCGCCTCGATGGGCGTGGCTGAGGTGGTGGCGGTGACGGTGTCACCGGGGCGGCAGTGGCGGGCGGTGTTGCTGAGCAGGTTGCCGAGGGTCTGGTGCAGCCGGTCGGCGTCGGCGCGGACCGGCAGGGGAGCGGGGCCCGGGACGATGCGTACCGTCATCCCCGCCGTGCGCAACTCGGCCTCGCGTTCGGCCATGGCGGCGACGGCCGGCGCGGTCAGATCCACCTCGGTCAGGTGCAGGGACAGCCGGGCCGACTCGGCCTCCGCCGGTTTCCCGAGGTCGTCGACGACGCGGCCCAGCCGCAGGGTCTGGTCGTGCAGGGAAGCCAGGCGCTCGGCCGGCGCCTCGGCGTAGCCGTCGCGCAGTTCCTCGAGCCCGGCCTGCAACGAGGCCGGAGGCGTGCGCAGTTCGTGGGCGACATCGGCGGCGAGCCGGTGGCGGGCCTGCTCGACGCGGTTGACGTCGTCGGCCATGGCGTCGAAGGCGCGGGCGACGTCGCCCAGTTCCCCGGGTGCGTCGATCCGGGGGCCCGTGCGCTGCGGTCCCCGGCGGCCAGCGCACGGGCGGTCGACGCGACCCGGACCACGGGGGCCGTCAGGCGGCGGGTGACGAACCAGCTCACGGCCGGCGCCAGGGCGAGTGCGCCGGCAGCGGCTGCGGCGATCCAGCCCCAGGCGACGGACGGACCCGCCGAGCCGGATCCGGACGGGAAGACCAGGCGCACGGAGCCGACCGTGTGGCCGTCGACCACCACCGGAGCGCTCGCACCGGGCCCCGAACCGGCGCCCTGCCCGTGATGCCTGCGGCCCGAGCCGGACACGCCGGGCTCGTCCGCCGACCCGGAGCCGGAGCCGCCGGAGATCATCTCCTCGTCCGCGTTGCGCACCGTGAGGACCGCGCCGGCGCCGGTTGCGACGCAGCGTGCCGCCGACAGGTCGGCCGTCGACCAGCCGCCCGCCGTGCGGTAGGCGTCGGCGACGTCCGCGGCCACCTGGTCGGCGGCACTCTGCCGGTCCGCCTGGTGGGCACTGCTGAGCCCGCGGTCGGTTGCGACGGCTCGGCCCGCTTGGCCGACGGCTGTTCGCCGCGTTCGCCGTGGTCGCGCTGCCGTCCAGCACCGCCTCGTGCCGGGCCTCGTCGATCCGCAGGCGTCCTTCGCCGTACGACACGACGGGTGCCGCCCCCGTCGCCGGACCCCCGGCCCGCTGCAGCACCGCATGCCCCCGCAGTACCACCTCGGTGGAGCTGAACGGCTTGGTCACGTAGTCGTCGGCGCCCAGCCGCAGCCCGTGGATACGGTCCTCGACGGTCGTACGAGCGGTCAGCACCACCACCGGCACCCGCCCGTGCTCACGGGCCGCAGCACCTCGTCACCGTCCACGCCCGGCAGCCCGAGATCCAGCAGCGTCGGATCGATCCCAAGCTCACCCAGCAGCCGCACGGCCTCGGCGCCCGTGCCGGTCGTGAGCACGCCGTATGCGGCGCGCTCAAGGTAGTGGCGCAACAGCTCGCGGATCTCCTGCTCGTCCTCGACGACGAGCACGGCGGAGCCCATGTCCCACATCTACGCGCCTCGCGGACGCCCCCGGGAGGGGCCGAACAGTCGAACCCGCCCGGCCGATGTCTCCATCCCGTCTCCACACGTACCGCACGGCGACTGCAGGGCCCGGCGCGACGGTGACGGTGTGGGGAACGGAAGACGCTCCCACGGAACCGAGGAGGGTCGCCATGAAGCGCAACATCAAGATCGCGACAGCGGTCACCGCGAGTGCTCTCGCCATCGGCGGCGTGCTGGCGGTGGGCCCGGTGATCGCGGACCCCGGTAGCGGTAGCGGCGGCCCGGTGGCCGCGCAGACCACGTCCCAGGGCATGTTGACGGACGCTCAGCACCAGGCGCGTCACCACGGCGGCCCCACGGACGGCATCCGGCAACACGACGGAACCTGCGACGGAGCCGCCCTGGCCGAGCAGGGAACCCTGACGGCCGCTCAGAAGGCCACGCTGACGAGCATGGCCGAGGAGGAGAAGCTCGCGCACGACCTCTACACGGCGTTCGCCGAACGCTACGACGTGCGTGTCTTCGAGCGGATCTCGGCGGCCGAGACCCAGCACCTGACCGCTGTGCGCACCCTGCTGGACCGCTATGACGTCACCGACCCGACCGCCGGCAAGCCGGCCGGTGAGTTCACCGACCCGGCCGTCCAGGCCACCTACGACCGGCTCCTGAAGCAGGGCGAGGACAGCCTGACCGGAGCCCTGAAGGCGGGCCGCACGGTCGAGACCGACGACATCGCCGCACTGAACAAGGCGCTGTCCGGACTCACCGCCCCGGACACGCGCCAGGTGTACACCAACCTGCTCGCCGCCTCCGAGAGGCACCTGACGGCATTCGAGCACTGGATCGCCGACCAGTAGGACGAGCAAGAGGAGTAGGACAAGCAGGAGGAGTAGGACGATTAGGACGAGCAAGGGGAGACGGTCCCGGCCTGTACCTGGCCGGGACCGTCGAGGTTCGCCGGAGGGAGGCCGGCGTCTACACGGCCGCCGTAGCGGGATCACGTCACCCTGGGGATCCTGCGCGTACTGCGGTGTGTCCTTCTCATGGCGGCCGTCCAGGGGCGCGCCGGTGTCGCGGGCACGGCCGAACATCCGCTCCTGCTCGGTGATCGAGACCCGGTCCCGGAACTCCACCAGCATGCGGATGAGCCGACCACCCGTCCAGCGGCGCCGCGAGCCGCGGCAGGACCGATCGTCGGCCGGTCAGGCGGCGTGACGGTGAACCCGGCCGTTCGTCCGTCACTTCGTGCAGATCGATCCGCAGCAGTCGTCGGACGCGGGGCGCGTCGCGTGTGCCACAGGGCGGTGGTCGGTACGACCGGTGCACGGGGGATGTCGGGGAGCCGGTGACCACGCCGCGCAACAACTGGTCGTGGGCGACGACGTCGGCGTTGAGGCCCTTCTGCCTTGCGGGACGCCATGGTCGGCGCGGGTAGGGCCGTCAGGCCCCATGGCGGGGAGGGGCAGCCGGGGCGAACCTGAAGGTGGAGGGGCGTTGGCGTCCGGAGGTGGGAGACATGGTGACGAGCGGGTTGGTGGTCGTGGGCGTGGACGGCTCGGCCTCGAGTCTCGCCGCGGTGGAGGTGGCCGCCCGCGAGGCACGGCTGCGCGAGGCGGGCCTGCGGGTCGTGCATGCGTTCCTGTGGCCGGCGACGCACGTGCCCTTGGGGCCGTGGCCGCTGGGCCCGCCCGATGGCGGGATCCGGAACAGGGTCGAACACCTGGTGGCCGAGGCGGTGGAGCGTGCCCGCAAGACGGCGCCGGAGGTCGATGTCAGTCACGTCGTGGTGACCGGTGAGCCGCTGACGGTCCTGGAGGCCCAGTCGCGTGCAGCCGAGCTGGTCGTGGTCGGCTCCCGGGGAATGGGCGGGTTCGTGGGGCTGCTGGTGGGCGCGACGGCGGTGCATCTGGTGGCGCACGGGCGGTGTCCTGTGCTGGTGGTGCGTGATCAGCCGAGTGCCGAGGGGCCGATCGTGCTGGGTGTGGACGGCTCGCCCGCCGGTGAGCGGGCGGTGGACTTCGCCTTCTCCGAGGCGGCGTTCCGCAAGACTGGCTTGACCGCCCTGCACGCCTGGACCACGTGGAACGCGTCGCTGCCTGCGCCGCAGGATCCGTCCCTGCCGTACGCGAACCCGCCGGGCGCGCTGGCAGAGGAGGAAGGCCGCCTGCTGTCCGAGGCACTCGCCGGCCACCAGGAGCGGTATCCGGAGGTGGCCGTGGAGCACAAGGTGGTGCATGGCAGGACGCGGGAGGCGTTGATCGAGGCGAGCCGCACTGCTCAGCTGATGGTGCTCGGGGCGCGGGGGCGGGACGGTTTCGCGGGCCTGTTGCTGGGGTCGGTCAGCCAGGCTCTGCTGCATCACGCGCACTGTCCGGTGGTGGTGGTGCGGGGAGCGGGCGAACGTCACTGAAGGCCGCGCGTGACGGGAGAGGGAGATTCCGGGCGCGTCGGGGTGGCCCGTGTCAGGACGGGCCCGCACACGGCGAGAAGCAGGACGTACGCGGTGACGAGGGCCCCAAGGCGGTGTTGTGCCCCGAGGCGCTGTTGTGCAGTGCCGGCGAGGCCGACGATGACGACGGAGAAGTCGCCGCGGGCGACGAGGGCGGTGCCGGCCCGCACGGCCGTGCCTCCTGTACGGACGGGCGGCAGGTGCCGATGGACCCGGGCCGGTGGCTGCGGTGCCCGGTCTGATCGGTACGGGGTGCTGTCACTGTCGTGTCCGTTCGCACGGAATCGGCGAGGCCGAGCGGTCCCAGGTGCGGCCTGATGGCCCCTGCCGCCGTGCGGCGGGCGCTCCGATCCTGGGTGCTGAGAGCCGCTGCCCGCAGATGAGGTCACGGAGAGGGGGTGCGGCATGAGCGACCCGGTGATCGTCGGGGTGGACGGTTCCGCCTCGGGCTTCGACGCGGTCGATCTCGCGGCTCGTGAGGCGCACCCGCGCGAAGCGCCGCTGCGGATCGTGCTCGCCCTCGGCCGTCCCTCGGTGCGTCTGCCGACCGGCACGGCACCATGGAACCCGGGTGACCAGGGCCTGGAGGCGATGGCGCTCGGGGTGCTGGCCCGCGCCGAGGAAAGGGCGCACCAGGTGGCCCCGGGCATCGAGATCACCCGGTCCGTGGGGGCCGGTGAGGCGTTCGAGGTGCTGGAGATCGAGTCGCGTTCGGCGGTGCCGGCGGCGCTCGGCAGCCGGGGCCGCTCCGCCTTCGCCGGGCTGCTGCTCGGTTCGACGGCTGTGCGTCTGGCCGCCCATGGTCGCTGCCCGCTGATGGTGGTACGCGGACGCGCTGCCCCGACCGGTCCGGTGCTGCTGGCGGTGGACGGCTCCCCGGCGGGGCAGGCGGCGGTGGAGTTCGCGTTCGCCGAGACCGCACTGCGCAAGGCACCCCTGGTGGCACGGCACGTGTGGAACACCTGGAGCGAGGGCGCCTACGAAGGCCCCGGCGACCCGCTGACCGCCGTGGTGGTGGACGTCGCCCACCTCCGCGAGACCGGGCAGCACCTGATGGACGTGGCAGTTGCCTCCAGTCAGGAGGATGTTCCGCAGGTCGCCGTGGAGCGGCGGCCGGTGCGCTCCCGCATCCGCCCCGCCCTGATCGACGTCAGCCGGCAGGCGCAGCTCGTGGTGACCGGGGCGAGGGGCCGCGGCGGCTTCACCGCTCTGCTGCTCGGCTCGGTCGGCCAGGCCCTGCTGCACCATGCCCACTGCACCGTCACCGTCACCGTCACCGTCGTCCGCGGCAAGGAGTGACCATGCCCCAGCAGACCCGCAGCACTGCCGGGCCCGAGGCGCCTCCCGGTCGGCTGGAACCGGTCACGGACGCCTACCAGCGGGAGGCCGCCGAGGTGGCGGGCCTGCTCGGCGTGGTACCGGCCACGGGCCTGACCACGGACGACGTTCGGCGGCGGACCGGCACCTGGGGAGCCAACGAACTGGCCGAGCCGGGCCGCCGGCCGCAGTGGCTGCGCCTGCTGGACCAGTTCCGCAACTGGCTGATCGGCATGCTGCTCGTCGCCGCCGTGGTCGCCGGGATCATCGGCGACATCAAGGACGCCTTCGTCATCGCCATCGTCCTCACCATCAACGCCGTCCTCGGCTACCTGCAGGAACGCCGTGCCGAGCGCAGCCTGGAGGCGCTGCGCCAGATGTTGGTGCCCACCGCCCGGGTGCGCCGTGAGGGCCGGGTGACGGTGGTGCCGGCGCGGGAACTGGTGCCCGGCGACGTGGTCCTGCTGGAAGCCGGCGATCGTGTACCGGCCGACGGGCGTCTCACGGTCGCCGCGTCGGTCGAGGCCGCCGAGGCCGCGCTGACCGGAGAGTCCCAGCCGGTCGCCAAGACGACTGCGCCCAGCACGGCCGACGGCGACGAGACCGTGCCCGTCGCCGAGCGCACCGGCGTGCTCTTCATGAACACCGCGCTCACCCGCGGCCGTGCCGAGATGATCGTCACCGCCACCGGCATGCGCACCGAGGTCGGCGCGATCGCCGAGGCGCTGCGCACCGGCGGTGAACCACCCAGCCCACTGGCGGTCCAGATGGACAGCCTGGGCCGGTGGCTGGCCCTGGTCAGCGGGATCGCCGTGGCCGCCTACGCGCTCGTCGCCCTGATCCGCGGCGAGAACCTGGCCGACCTGGCGCTTCGGGCCGTGGCGCTGGCGGTCGCCGCGATCCCGGAGGGACTGCCCGCAGTCCTCGCTCTCACCCTGGCCCTGGGCGTCCACCGCATGGCCGGCCGCGGCGCCATCGTCAAACGCCTGGCCTCCGTGGAGGCACTGGGCTCGGCGACCGTGGTCTGCAGCGACAAGACCGGCACACTGACCCTGAACGAGATGACCGCCCGCGCCCTGTGGAGTGCCGGGCGCCTGTACGAGGTGACCGGCAAGGGCTACGACACCGCCGGCACCGTACGCTCCACCGACGGCGAGCGCACTGCGCAACTGCACGAGGCGCTCAGGCCGTTCGTGCTGTGCAACGACGCCCGCCTCACCCCGGACGGCATCATCGGCGATCCCACCGAGGCGGCGCTGCTCGTACTCGCCGCCAAGACGAGCCTCGACACCGAGGACGAGCGCATCCACGTGCCACGTGACGGCGAGGTGCCCTTCGACCCGGCCGCCAAGTACATGGCCACCTTCCACACCGACGCCGACGGATCCACCCGCGTCTGCGCCAAGGGCGCCGTCGATGTCCTGCTGCACCGCTGCACCCACCTCCTGACCGACCAGGGGCCCGCTCCGCTCACCGCGGAGCGCCGCCGGGAGGTCAACGACGCCGCCCGGCGGATGGGCCGCCAGGGCCTGCGCGTCCTCGGCGCCGCCACCGCGGTCACCGACCAGTCGCACCCTGACGACGTGTCGGGGCTGACCCTGACCGCGATCGCCGGAATCGCCGACCCGCCCCGCCCCCAGGCCCGCGACGCCGTCGCCTTGGCCCGGGCCGCCGGCGTCACCGTCAAGATGATCACCGGGGACCACGCCGACACCGCCACCGCCATCGCCCGTGAACTCGGCATCACCGGCGAGGTCGTCACCGGCGCCGAACTGGCCCGGATGAGCGAGCACGACCTCGCGGGCCGCATCGAGGACATCGGCGTCTTCGCCCGCGTCGCCCCGGAACACAAGGTCACCATCGTGCGCGCCCTGTCCGAGGGTGGCCACATCGTGGCCATGACCGGCGACGGCGTCAACGACGCCGCCGCCCTGCAAGCCGCCCACATCGGCGTCGCCATGGGTATCACCGGCACCGACGTCGCCAAAGAGGCCGCCGACATGGTGCTCACCGACGACGACTTCTCCACCATCGTCCGCGCGGTGCGCGAGGGCCGCTCCATCTACGACAACATCGTCACTTTCGTCCGGTTCCAGCTGTCCACGAACATCGGTGCGATCCTCACCCTGCTCGTCACCGTGCTGGCCGGACTGCCCGCCCCCATGTCCGCGATCCAGCTGCTGTGGGTCAACATCATCATGGACGGGCCGCCCGCCATGGCCCTGGGAGTCGATCCCCCGCGGGGCAACGTGATGCACCGCCCGCCCCGCTCGCCCGACGAACGCATCCTGAACACGCGCCGCCTGGCCGCCATCACCCGCTCCGGCGCCGTCATGGCCACCGGCACCGTGGCCGTCTTCGCCGCCGCCCGTCAGCTCACCGATGCCGCGACCGCGGCCACCATGGCGTTCACCACGTTCGTCCTGTTCCAGCTGTTCAACGCCCTGGTCGCCCGCAGCGAGGACGATCCCGTCCTGGGCCGCCACCAGCTGCACAACCGCACCCTGTGGATCTCCCTGGCCGCAGTCCTCGTCCTCCAGGTCGTCGCCGTGCAGGCGCCGTTCGCCCAGGGCGTCTTCGACACCGTCCCCCTTGGCGTAGCGCAGTGGGCGATCTGTCCGGCCACCGCCTCCACGGTGGTCCTGACCGAACAAGCCTGGCGTGCCGGGCGGGCGTGGCTCTCGCGCGCCCCCCGTGCGCAACGCCCGCGCCGGGGGTGACAACCTCCGGCCGACGGCCGATGGGTCCACCGGCAGCACGTGGGACCCAGTGGCACTGGGCGGCACAGCCATCCGGGGCTTGGCGTCGGCCCGAATGCACACGGACGGACGCGGGAGGGGAGTGACACTCTCGGCCGGATGGTCGAGGCGGGCGTGCTGTTGAAAAGCGAGGACGCACGGTACCGGTGGAACCCCGATGCGCCGGACTACGGAGCGTTGTTGAGGTCGGTGACGCCTTCGACGATCAGGCCGACCACTGCCACGGTGAGGCGCCCTGGCCGCCGGCTGCGCGCTCGCCACCGACCGTGCCGGCGCAACGGCCTTCTGAGCAGGATCCTCGCCGCCGGCGGCGACGCCTGTCGGCTGCTGGAGCGCCTCCACCGGCACGGGTCGTGCCGCCGGCCCGGTCCGCAGGCCGAGGCGCTGCGGCAGATCGTCGTGCCGACCACATCACCCACACCCACGCCTCACGGCCGACGCTGCAACATCAGGGCGAGGGCGACCAGCGACACCAGGGTGGTCGTCGCTGCGATCAGCTGCACGGTGCGGCGCTGGGTGAGCCCGTGGCCGCGGCCGCCTTCGGCGCGTTGGTGGGCGGGCAGTTGCCCGAGACTCCAGACCGCGGCGCTCATGACGATGACGACGGCGCCGACGGGGCGGTCGGTGCGCAGGATCGCCACGCCGACGGCGGCGAAGGAGATGGCGGTGCGCACCCAGGCCAGTTGGGTTCGCTCGCGGGCGAGCCCCGGGTCGCGGGTGCCGCCGTGATCGTCGGGCCGGCGGTCGTGGCCGGGGGCGGCGCTCACGTCAGCCCTTGGCCGGTGCGACCACGGCGAGGACGGCCGCGGTGATGGACAGCGCGGTGATGGCGGTGGCCAGGATCCTGGGCAGCCGCGAGGGAGGAAGTGGTTCGCCGAGTCGCAGGGCCCGCTGGTCGCGGACCCATTCACGGTAACTGGCGACGGAGACGACGGTACCGAGGGCGATAAGGGGGATGGCGAGCAGGTGGCGGCCCCACGGCACGCCGGGGAACGCGGGCAGGAGCTGGACGATGGCCACCCCTGCGACGACGAGGGCGAGCGCGGTGCGGTGCCAGGCCAGGAAGGTTCGTTCGTTGGCGAAGGTGAACCGGGCGTCGGGTTCGGTGCCGTCCTCCGCGGTGTCGTCCGCGCGTACGGCGCCTGGCGCCCGCTCCGGGTCGCTCATTCCTGGTCGGCTTTGCGGACGTAGAAGACGTACACGCCGTCGTCCTCGCCCGAGTCGAGCAGTTCGTCGCCGTTGGCGTCGGCCCAGGCGGGGATGTCGGACAGCGAACCGCGGTCGGTGGCGAGGATCTTGAGCACCTGGTCCGGGCGGAGCCGCCGCATGGCCTTGGTCGCGGCCATGACGGGCATCGGGCACATCAGCTCACGTGCGTCGACGAGTTGGTCCTCGGTGATGTCGGGCATGTGGGGCGCTCCCTTCCGGGTTCGGCTAGATGAACATGGTCGCGTGGGCGTGGCGGGCCCGGGCCATGAAGGCGGCGGCGCCGGCGAACTCGACGCCGTCGATGAAGTCGTCCTGCCGGTAGCCGAAGACGTCGACGGTCATCTGGCAGGCGATGAGCCGTACGTCTGCCTCTTGGGCGCTGTTGAGGAGTTCACCGATGGTGGCGACGTTGTTCTTGGCGAACCTGGAGCGCATCATGTGCGACGCCACCGGGACCATCCCGGGGAGCGAGGAGATGATGTCGGGGATGGGGACCGGCATCGGCATGGCCGGGTTGCCGACCGGGTCGATCTTGAGTTTGCGGGCGGAGTCCTTGTGGATGATGTTCAGCCCGTAGAAGGTGAAGAAGACCGACACGTCCATGCCGACCGCGGCGGCGGCGTTGGCGAGGATCAGCGGCGGGTACGCCCAGTCGAGCGTGCCCTTGGAGGCGACGATCGCGGCGGTGCGGGCGGACGGGTCCCGGCGGAAGGCCCGTTCGAGCTCTTGGCGGACGATGCGGCGGACGTCGTCCTCGCTGACCGCGGTGGTGGTCTCTACGGGCGCGGGCCGGATGTCATGGGACATGTGCCACCTCCGTGGCGGTTCGATGTGCCCGGGTGAGTGCGGCCCGGGTGGCCTCGGCGCGGGTGCGCCACACCCGCGCCACGGTGCCGATCACCGGTTCGGCGGTTCGGTGTCGCTCGGCCCACTGGTCGGCCTCGGCCGCCAGCCAGCCGAGGGTCGCGGCGGGGTCCTGGCCGAGCAGGGTGCGCAGGACGAAGGCGCGTTCGCCCAGTCGCGGCGCGAGCCCGGCGTCGTGGGCGCCGCGGGTCAGGTCGGCGCGGGTGAGGAGCAGTCCGCTGCGGGCCGGCGCGAGCAGGGCGCGGACCAGCTTGTCCGTGCCGCCGTCGGGGGCGGGCGGGGCCGGCCGGTCGCGCAGGTGCAGGGCCGTGGTGGGCGGCGTCGGCAGAGTCCGGGCCTCGGCGAGGAGGGCGTCGCCGAGGAGCCGGGCCCACCTGGCGTGGAACGGGTCGGCCACCCGTGCCACGGCGGCCGTGTAGGGCGGGATCCAGGTGAGCAGGTGCTCCCACAGCAGGGCTTGGCGGGCCTGGTGCCACAGCAGGGCGCGTGCCGGGTCCGGCTCGGCGTGTTCGCGTTCGGTGAGCATGGCGTACAGGCCGAGCAGGGCGGCGAGGTGGTCGGGTTCCGGGGGCGGGGTGAGGTGCAGCGCGCGCCAGAAACCGGCTACCCGGTCGGTGGTCTCGCCGCCGAGCATGCCGTCCGGGCTGAGGTACACCGAGGCGTACGGCACGAGCTGCAGCACGAACAGCTCGGTGTGGTCGGCGGCTTCGGGCCGGCCGGGCAGTCCGAGGGCGTCGGCGAGCCGGGCGTGCGCCGGGTCCGGGGGCTCGCACAGGACGCCGAGGGCGCGGAACAGGTCAGGTGCGAGGGGCATCGGAGGCGGCTTCCTCGGCGAGGCGGTACGTGTCGCGGGTGGGTTTGAGCGGGCGCATGAGCCAGTACGGCCGGCGGGTGCCGTCCGGGGAGTGGCGTTGCGCGTCTCGGGTCATCGCGAGCCATTCGCGGTAGACCTGCTGCGCCTTGCGGGTGTCGACGGCGATGTCGCCGTAGGCGTCGCCGGGCTCGGCCGGGCGCACGCGCACCGCCTGGTGCCAGCAGTGCTGGCCGGAGATGGGGTCCGGGTGGACCGGGAAGGTGAGGTTCTGGTGCACCCCGACGTCGCTCCACCAGATGCGCCGCGTGTCGAGGTCGGCGGAGTCGTAGGGGGCCACGCCCGCGCGGCGGGTCATCGCCCACCGGTCGTCGGTCTTGGCCAGGTCCACGGTGGCCATCACCTGGCCGGCACCCTCGACGCCGCCGCCCCCGGCTGTGTTCGGGGCCTCGTGGGAGGTTTCGTGGGCGAGCTTCCAGCGGCCCATGTGGTGGCTGCAGGCGACCACGCCGGGTCGGATGCCTTCGGTCACCCACGCCTTGAGGACGAAGTACCCGATCGCGGTCTCCACCCGCACCAGGTCGCCGGCACCGAGGCCGAGCCGGTCGGCGTCGCGGGGGTGGATCCACAGCGGGTTGGTGTGGGCGAGTTCGTTGAGCCACTTGGCGTTGCCGCCGCGGGTGTGGATCTGCACCGGCAGCCGGAAGGTGGAGATGAGCACCATCTGGCCGGGCTCCAGGGCCGAGGGGTGTACGTGGCTGCGGACGTAGCCGGGCAGTGCGTGCTCGTGCCAGCCCCAGTCGGCGAGCGTGCGCGAGTAGAACTCCAGCCGCCCGCTGGGGGTGGGGAAGCCGCGGCGCACCGTCCCGTCGACGCGGACACCGACCGGGCGGCGGCCCTGGTCGTCCGGCTCCGGAGTACCGACCGGGACGACGTTGGGGCCGGCCGGGGTGGAGGTGGGTGAGTAGACGCGCCCGAACCGGCCGTCCACCGCGTCCTTCAACTCCTCGGGCGGGACTTCCTGGGCGAAGACCGGACCCACTCCGGAGCTGATCTCGAACGCCCCGTACCGGCGCATGTACTCCAGCGGGGTGAGGCCCTGCGCCGCGGCGGCCTGCGGCAGTCCGGGCACGGAGTGCTCGAAGATGTGGCCGTAGTACTCGTCCACGGTGAGCTTCTCGCCGGGGTGTGCGCGGGATTCGTAGTGGCGGCGGACGCCGAGCGCGCCGTCCGGGTCGATACGCCAGGACAGGTCGATCCAGAACTCGTTCTCCTCCCACACCTCGCCGGGGTTGACCTGCCGGGTGTCGGTCACCTTCTCGCCCAGGCGCTCGCGGGCGGCGCGCAGTACGGGCTGGCGGAAGCCGATCCACTGGCCGTCGTACTGCTCGTAGGAGTGCAGGTCGTGACGTTCGGCCCCGACACCCATCGGCAGGACGTAATCGGCGAAGTAGGCCGTCTCGTTCCACACCGGGGTCATCGCCACGTGCAGTCCGACGAGTTCGGGGTCGGTGAGGGCCTCGACCCAGGTCATGCCGTCGGGGTTGGTCCACACCGGGTTGTAGACGCGGGTGAAGTAGACGGCGAGCCGGCCGCGGCCCTCTTTGAGGAAGTGCGGGAGCAGGAAGGACAGCTCGTTGAGGGCCAGCGGGTACTCCAGCGGCCAGGTGAGCTCGTTCCAGGTGTGCGGGGGGTCGGGGGTGTGGATCGGTCGTGGTACGAACTTGTTCCACGCGTTGGGGTAGGTGCCGCCCTCGGTGGCGACCGCGCCGGTCAGGCAGTTGAGCAGGAACAGGCAGCGGGCGACCTGCCAGCCGCCGAGGTTGCCGGCGGCGGCGGAGCGCCAGCTGTGGGTCGACAGCCGGGTGCCGGCCCTGGCCACGGCTGCGGCGACCTGGGCGATGACGGCTTCGCTGACCCCGGACTCGGCGGCGGCGAAGGCGAAGGTGTACTCCTGGTACAGGTCGCGCAGGATCTCCTCGAACCGCTCGAAGGTCTGCTCGCCGTCGGGATGCTCGGCGGCCAGGTACTCGGCCCAGTTCCACCAGCGGCGTACGAACTCACCGTCGTAACCGCCGCTCTGGATCAGGTGATGGGCGATCGCCAGCAGGATCGCCGGCTCCGATCCCGGATGGGGAGCCAGCCAGTGGTCGGCGTGGGTGGCGGTGTTGGACAGCCGGGTGTCGAACACGATCAGCGTCGCGCCGCGGGCCTTGGCGTCCATGACCCGCTGCGCGTGCGGGTTGAAGTAGTGGCCTGCTTCCAGGTGCGAGCTGATCAGCAGGATGACGTCGGCGTTGGCGTGGTCCGGGCTGGGCCGGTCGATGCCGGTCCAGAAGTGGTAGCCGGCGCGTGCGCCCGAGGAGCACACGTTGGTGTGCGAGTTGTGCCCGTCGACGCCCCAGCTGGCCAGCACCCGCTCGGTGAACCCGTCCTCGCCCGGCCGGCCGACGTGGTACATGACCTCCTCGGGCCGCCCGTCGGTGATCGCCGCGCGGATCCGGGCGGCGATGTCGTCCAGGGCCTCGTCCCAGCCGACCTGCGTCCAGCGGCCCTCGCCCCGCGCGCCGACCCGCTTGAGCGGGGCCAGGATCCGGTCGGGGTCGGTGACCTGGTTCAACGTGGCCGGTCCCTTGGCGCAGTTGCGTCCGCGCGAGCCGGGGTGTTCGGGGTTGCCCTCGAACTTGCGTACCTGCAGCGTGTCCCGGTCGACATAGGCGAGCAGCCCGCACGCGGACTCGCAGTTGAAGCAGGTGGTGGGGACCAGCATGTAGCGGCGCTCGGCCCGCCGCGGCCATGCGCGGGAATCCAGCTCGACCCAGTCGTCCCAGCGCTCCTTGGGCGGGAACGCGGCCAGGTGCACCCGGCTCGGGCCGGGGTAGAACGTCTCGCCGCGAGCCTGCGTCGCCGCCCGGGCGGCGCTCACCCGCGCCCCGATCTCCTCGAGCCCGGTGGTGTCCGGCCCGGCGGTGTCCCGCTTGGCATCCATCCGTCTTCCTCCGCCTCTCCGCCCCTTCAGGCCAGTGGAACGGCCTGCCCGGCCTGTACGTACGCGTGCTCGTGCGCGGCCAGTCCGGCCAACGCGAGTGGGGCGACCCAGGCACCCGCCCACGGCGCGGCGAGGCCCGCAGCGACCAGCACGGCAGCCGCCCAGAAGAAGCCCCGGAAGCGGCCGCGGGTCAACTCGGAGGCGGCCAGCCGGGCATGCGCGGTGGGGTGAGTGAGCGTCACCTCGCCGAGCACCAGCAGCAGGTGGGTCAGGCAGGCGCCCGCCAGGATCCAGCCCAGTGGGGTCACGGCGTCCTGACGCCACCCCGCTGCCGCGGGCAGCAGCGCCGCCGCGCCCGCCAGGACCGCCTGCACCAGCAGGTGGGCCGGCAGCAGCGGGTTCTGCCACAGGTCGCGCGCCTTGGCCTGGGCGAACAGGTACGCGGTGTAGATCGCGGTCATTGCCGCCAGCGGCACGCCCGGCGCCGCGGCGGCCTGCCGCAGGCCGGTGCTGCCGAGGAGTCCGGCCAGCAGGTGCAGGCCGAGCACGGCCGCGTACCCGGTCAGGACGATTCCCCCGCGTACCAGCCAGCTGCGCCACTGAGGGCGGGTCAGCAGGTAGAAGAACCGGCCGGGGTGCTCCAGGTCCCACACCAGCAGCCCGGCCGTAAGGGCCAGGAAGACTGCCGCGAGAAGCGGGGCGGTCCACACCAGTAGGGAATCCGTCCAGGAGATCTGCCCGGTCAGCGCCAGCAGCACGGCCACCAGGTAGGCGCCGGCGGCGATGCCCTTGGTCCAGGTGTACAGGCTCACGCGCCAGTCCCACGGCGCCCGGTGGGTGATGTCGTACGACAGCAGTGCGGCGGCGCTGCTGTTCGCCCCGCCGGGGTGCCCGGAGGTGACCTGCTGGGTGCCGGTGGGGATCTCGCTCCACATGAAGGTGTCACCGGCGGGGCGCCGTGCCGCCAGCGGGTCGAGGGTGGCCTGGGTGGCGCCTCGGTAGAACAGTTTCGGCCGGGTGCCCTTCTCCGGGCGGCGTACGGCGACCGGCTCGCGCGCGACGACGCGGGCCGCCTCGGAGTCCGGGTCGTCCCCGTCGCCGACGATGATCGCCTGGGTCGGGCAGACCACCACGCACGCCGGTTCGAGACCCACGTCGAGGCGGTGCGCGCACAGGTTGCACTTCTCGGCGGAGTGGTCCTCGGGGTTGATGAAGATCGCGTCGTACGGGCATGCGGCCATGCACGCCTTGCAGCCGATACACGCGTCCTTGTCGAAGTCGACGATCCCGTCGGGTCGGCGGAACATCGCCGAGGTGGGGCACGCGGCGACGCAGGGAGCGTCCTCGCACTGGTTGCACCGGGTGACCTGGAAGGCGCGCCGGGCCTGCGGGAACGTGCCGACGTCGACGCTCTTGACGTAGGTGCGGGTGACCGACAGCGGTACTTCGTTCTCCGACTTGCAGGCTGTCGTGCAGGCGTGGCAGCCGATGCACCGGTTCTGGTCGATGATCTTCAGCCAGCGGCGCCCGGAGTCGTCCTGGCCGGTCACCGGACCGTTGCCCGTGGTGCCGTCTTCGAACTCTGGCATCGTCGCCTCTTTTCGCGTTCAGCCAGTGGTGGTGTCCGCTGTCTGCGGCGCCAGGCCGCGCGCCACGCTGCCGCACACGATCGTGCACAGCTGCTCGATGGTCTCGTCCACGATGCGGTACCGAACCGCCTGGCCGTCGCGGCGGCGCGCCGCGATCCCGCCGGCCGTCAGGCGCTGGAGATGCTGCGAGGCGTTGGCCACCGAGGTGCCGGCCGCTTCGGCTATCTCCCCGACCGTGCCCTCCCCGCCCTCGTGCATCGCACGCAGGATCCGCAGTCGGGTCGGATCGCCGAGGAGGGCGAAGCGCCTGGCCACGTCGTCGAGGAATGCATCCGGAATCACGGGCATGGACAAACCGTAGGCAGCGGCGTTTCAATCAGTCAATAGCTCAATTGAATTATTGATCCAGCCCTTCGTGTGGGAGGTCGAGATGGATCTCGACGTGTTCGTCACCGCAGGTCTCGGCGACTCCAGCTACCTGCTCGTTTCCGGCCGGGAGGCACTGATCGTCGACCCCCAGCGCGACGCCTGGCGCCTGCACCAAGCCGCCGACCAGCGCGGCGCGACCGTCCGTGCCGTCCTGGAGACGCACGTCCACAACGACTACGTGTCCGGGGCGCACGAAATCCGCTCGTCCACCGGCGCGCAGATCCTCGCCCCGGCCAAGGGCCGCTACGAGTTCCCCCACCGGCCCGTCGACGAAGGCGACGAACTCCTCCTCAGCGCCCTGCGCCTGGTCGCCATGGCCACCCCCGGCCACACGTACGAGCACGTGTCGTACCTGGTCTTCGAGGGGGACGCGGCCGAGCCCGCCGCGGTCTTCACCGGCGGCAGCCTGCTGGTCGGCAGCGCCGGCCGCCCCGATCTGCTCGGCCCCGCACACACCGACGAACTCACCCGCGCCCAGTACGACAGCCTGCGCCGGCTGGCCGAGCTGCCCGCCACCGCGCGGGTGCTGCCCACCCACGGCGCGGGCAGCTTCTGCGTCGCCGCCATGCCCACCACCCGGCGGACCAGCACCATCGAGGAGGAACAGCGCGACAACGCGCTGTTGACCGCGCCGGACTTCGCCGAGTTCAGCACCGAGCTGCGCGGCGAACTCATGGCCTACCCCCGCTACTACCGCCACATGGCGCCGATCAACCGGCACGGCGCCCCCGTCCTCGGCCGCGTCCCCGACCTGCCCGCCCTCACGGCGCCGGACCTCGCCCAGCGGCTCGGCGGCGAGGTGTGGGTGGTCGACGGGCGCGACCGGGACGCCTTCGCCGCGGCCCACATCCCGGGCTCGGTCAACATCGAGCTCAACTCCGGGTTCGCCAGCTACGTAGGATGGATGCTGCCCTTTGACGCGCCGCTCGTTCTGGTGCTGCCCGAGCCGCATGACACCACCCGCGCCGAGGCGGTCACCCAGCTGATCCGCATCGGCTGGACCCGGATCACCGGATACCTCGACGGCGGGATCGACGCCTGGACCGGCGGCGGGTACGAGGTCCGCTCCTACCCCACGGTCGGCGTCGGCGAACTCTGCGACGCCACGCTCGCCGGACCACCGCCCTACGTGCTCGACGTACGCCAGGAACTCGAACGGGCCTGGGGCACCGTCCCCGGCAGCCGCCAGACCTTCCTCGCCGACCTGCCCGAACAGCTCGCCGACCTGCCGTACGACCGGCCCGTCTGGGTCATCTGCTCCAACGGCCACCGCGCCGCGATCGCGGCGAGCCTGCTGGACCGGGCCGGAATCGAGGCCCGCCTGATCGGCGAAGGCGGCGTCGGCGAATGGCGGCAGCGCTGCGCGGCCGCTCTCACGGCGGCCCGCTGACCAGCGATCGGCGGGGCGTCCTTGCACGCCACCGCCGCGATCTGTCCTCGCGCGCCGCTCAGTTCGGCGGTGACCGCGATCGCTCGGGAGCCGGCGGATGTCGGGAACGCGCCGGCGGCTCCGTCCCGGGACTGCCGGACGAGCGGCCCTGTCTCAGTGGGCGTCAAGTCCGCTTCTGGAAGTCCTGCGCATCGAGTGGCGCAACTTCCCCGTCTTCGGCGCCGAGTCGGAACGGGCCGCCCGGGCTGCCTGGGCCGCCGGGCAGCAGGGCCGGTGCTGGCAGTTCCACGACATCAGCTACGCCAAGGAACGCGCACGCAACCAAGGCGAGTTCTCTGCGTCCCGGCTGCGGGAGATGGCCCGCAAGGCCGGTGTCGCGACCTCGACCGCTTCGAGACCGACCCGAGGTCCAAGGCGGCTCGGGCGTCGGTCGACAAGAATCAGCAGGAGGGATACGCGCTCGGAGTGACCAGCACGCCCGCCTTCCTCATCAACTCCACACCCCTCCTCGGTGCCCCGCCTCTCAGCACGTTCAGTGCGGCCATCGAGCAGGCAGCGGAGGAAGCCCGGCGATGAGCGGGTGTCGCCGGCACCTTGGACAGCCGCCTCTTCTATGGCCACCGCGATCTGCTGGTCACCCTCGGCGGCTGGACGGTGATCGCACTGGGCCTGGCGCAGATCCTCGGCCTCGGGTTCGGGCCCCGCCGCCTGCAACAGGCGGCGGGCGCCCGCAGGACGGGTTGCGCGGTCTCCGTCTTCGCTCTCGGCGCGGTCTACGGCCTCGCCGGCTTCTGCGCCGGACCGATCCTCGGGGCATCCTCATGGTCGCTGCGCTCGACGGCAGCCCGCTGCACGGCGGTCCCCTGCTGGCCGTCTACGCGTCGGGCATGGCCGTGCCGCTGTTCGCCCTGGCGTTGTTGTGGGACCGCTACGACCTCGGACGCCGGCGCTGGCTGGGGGGACGGGCTCTGCGTCCTGGCCCGATGACGGTGCACAGCATGTCGCTCTCCGGGGGGATCGTCTTCGTCCTTTTGGGGACCGCGTTCCTGCTCTTCGACGGCACTTCAGCTCTGTCCTCCTTCTTCTCCGCGGGCACCGAGGCGGCCTGGGAAGACGGCGCCGCCCGGCTCGGCGCCGCCGTCTCCGACCGCCTCTTGCTGCTGGCGCCGGCCATGGTCGGCGCGGGCACGGCGGTGGCTGCTGTGATCCGGCTCCGCGGACTGCCGGACGGGGAGGGGCGACAAGAGGCCGACTCGCTGCCGTAGCCAGGCGGCTCTGCGGGCAGTCGGCACGGGGGTGCGGGGAGAGACGGCGCGGGGGGACGGGGCTGTCGGGGCCGCCGCCGGGCTCCTGGAACGCCGCAGGCCGCCGCAGGTGCGCGGCTGCGGGGGTGCTCGGGGTGACTCTTCAGGGTGAATGCAGCCTGTGTCACATAGCGTGCGGAATACCCCCACCCGTATCTCTGTTACGTTGGGTGTCGAATACCCCGGGGGGTAATGTCAGGAAGGGCGTTCCTTCGTGTTCCTCGTCGAGACCCTGGAGCTGGAGAGGCTGGGCAACCGCAGCCACCTGGCTGGTCGGCCCCGTTCCGGTTCCGCCGTGACGGCGGACCCGCCGCGCGATGTCGACCGGGTCATCACCCCAGCGGCTGCCCACCGCAGGGTGCGCATCGCCTTCGTGGCCGAGGCGCACGTCCCGACGACGGCTTCGATGCCGCTTCCGAGGCCGAACTGACGCTCAAGACTCCCGCTCACTGACACCCGACAACACGCAAGGAGCCGACCTACGATGTTCTCCCTCTTCAAACGCCGGGGTTCCGGCCGTCTGACCCCCGCCGAAGCCCACCGCCGGATCACCGAGGGCGAGGCTGTCCTGCTTGATGTCCGCGAGAAGGCGGAGTGGAAGGCCGGACACGCACCGAAGGCGCTGCATCTGCCGCTGACCCGCTTGATGGCGGGAGCCGGGCTGCCGGCATCCGTACAGGGCAGGCCGGTGGTGACCATTTGCCGTTCCGGTCACCGCTCACGGCAGGCCGTCAAGCTGCTGGCCGCCCGTGGCGTCGAGGTTCGTGACGTGGCCGGGGGCATGACGGCCTGGGCCCGCGACGGTCTGCCGGTCAGCCGCGGCAACGGCCGTCACGGCTCCACCAGGTGATCGCGATGGTCCTGGCTCCTGTCCCGGGTGCGGTGGTCGGGCCGGCACCCGGCGCGCTGGAAGGCGGCGGCGTCCCGCCCGTACCCGCGCTGATCCACCTGCTCGCTTTACCCCGGTCGGCCTCGGTGAGGTTACCTCCGCCGGCTTGCTGATCGTGGCCGCCACCCCGCCAGCCGCCCTGGGCTCACGTCCGGTCCGGCCAGCTGCGGTGAAAGCCGGGCGCTTGCTTCACAACTACCTTAACCATTGCGGCAGTTGGGACCGGAGTGACCACAGCCCGTCGGCCACGGCCGGGCTGACAACCCCTTTCGGTCCCCTCACCCTCTCGCGGTCGTGAGGCTGCTCTGCCGAGGTATTGCCCGTCGTATCGGCGTACGCGCCGGACTCCCGTTCCATGCGTGCGGGCGCCACAAAGGGCGTGCACCGCAGGGTGATCGCCCCGTTCACCGGCGCCGCGACCCGCCTGGGACGACGAACGCCGGGCCGCAGTGATCTCCAGCACTGTACTCAGCGCCTCTTCGCCGTCGTGCCGCCGACCGGATCCGCGTTCATGTTCGTCGAAGCCGGTGCTCCGATCCGGGTTCTGGCTCATCCACACCCACGCCGCATCCATATCCGGCCGGATCCACCACACCACACAGTTCTTCCTACCGCCTCTGCTGAAGGACAGCTCCATGAAGGTCGATCTCTCGAAGCCCACCGGTGGCACGGCCACCGCGGCACCCCCCGGCGCCGCGACCCCGGCCCGGACGGGACCGCTCGGACGTCTCGGCGCCTGGGCGGCCACCCACGTCAAACTCGTCCTGGTCATCTGGGTGGCGGTGGTGGCGGTGCTCGGCGCCTTCGCCCCGCAGGTCAACTCCGCCCTCTCCGGCGCGGGGTGGCAGGCCGACGGATCCCAGTCGGTCAAAGCCCGCCAGGTCGCCCAGCAGCACTTCGGCGGCAACACCTCCTCCGCACTGCAGGTGGTGATTTCCTCCGATCAGCCCGCGACCGACCCGTCCGTCCAGCGCGTCATCACCCGCGCCACCGCCCTCCTCAAGGCCGACGACCGTATCGACACCGTCGTCCCGCCCCAGCCCGGAGCCACGGTCAGCGCCGACGGTCACACCTCCATCGTGCTGGCGGGCGCCAAGGCCGACACCAACGAGATGGTCCGTGCGGCGGACGATCTGAAGGGCCCACTTGCCGCGCTGTCCGGCAACGGCGTGACCGTGCACGCCACCGGATCATCCGTGCTCTGGAGTGACTTCAACGCCGCCAACCACGACGCGATGATCCACTCCGAGCTGCTGTCCTGGCCCGTCACCCTGGTGATCCTCGTGCTGGCCTTCGGCTCCCTCGTCGCCGCGGGGCTGCCCCTGCTGTTGACCCTCGCCGGACTGGCCGCTTCCGCCGGATCCCTCGTCCTGCTCACCCAGCTGACACCGATCTCCATCTGGGCGATGAACTTCGCCATGATGTTCGCCCTCGCCCTGGGCATCGACTACGCCTTGTTCATGGTGATGCGGTTCCGCGGTGCCCGCATGGGGCGCGCCCGCAGCACCGTGGACGCCGTGGCCGAAACCATGGATACGGCGGGCAAGGCGGTCCTGCTGTCCGGCGCCACCGTCCTGGTCAGTCTGTCGGCGGTGATGCTGGTGCCCTCGCCGGCGTTCCGGTCCATGGCCGGCGGCATCATGCTCGCCGTCGCCTTCGTCCTGGCCGCCACCCTGACCCTGCTGCCCGCCGTGCTGGGCAAGCTCGGCCACCGCGTCGACTCCCTCGCCCTGCCATGGGTCCGCGTCGGTGAACACCGCTCACCGCGCTTCAACGCCTGGGGCCAGCGGCTGTGGCGTCGGCCGGTTCTGTACGGTGCGGCCGCCCTCACCGTCCTGCTGGCCCTGGCCGCCCCCGTGATCGGGCTGCGCACCGCGATGCCCTCCATCGACGTTCTGCCCAAGGACGCCTCCGCGCGAGCCGGCTACACCGCCGTCCAGCAGGCATTCGGTCCGGGGGCTCCCGGAACTCTGCAGATCGTCACGCCCACCGGCCAGGCCGCCGCAGCCACCGCCCAGCTCACGGACACCTCCGGCATCGCCGGCGTCATGCCGCCCCAGCAGGCCGCCGACGGCTCGGGATGGTCGCTGATCCAGGCCGTTCCCACCGTCGACCCGTCCGACCCCGACCTGGCCGGCACGGTGCACACCCTGCGCACCGACCTGCCCGACGGCTCGCTCGTCGGCGGCGCCGCGGTGGAGAACCTTGATCTGCAGCACCTGCTCACCCAGAAGACCCCGCTGGTCATCGGCGTGGTGCTTGTCCTCGGATTCGCCCTGCTCCTCCTTGCCCTGCAGGCACCCCTCATCTCCGCCCTGGGCACGTTGGCCAGCCTGCTGTCCACCGGAGCGGCCTTCGGCACGGCACGCCTGATCTTCCAGGACGGACACGGCGCCGGACTGCTCGGCTTCACACCCCAGGGCTTCCTCGACGGCTGGGCCCCGGTGTTCTTCTTCGCCATGATCTTCGCCATCGCCATGGACTACACCGTCTTCCTCCTGGCCTCCGCCAAGGAACACTACGAGCGCAGCGGCGATCCCCGCGAGGCCATGACCGGTGCCCTGGCACACTCCGGCCGGGTCATCTTCGCCGCAGCCGCCGTGATGGTCGCCGTCTTCTTCACCTTCGCGCTCTCCGGCCCTCTTCCTCCCAAGGAGATGGGCATCGTCCTGGGCATCGCCGTCCTCCTCGACGCCGCCCTGGTCCGCCTGATCCTGCTGCCGGTTCTGCTGCGTCTCACCGGCCGGGCCGCCTGGTGGTCACCCTCGTGGCTGCGCAGGATCTTGCCCGACATCCACTTCTCCCACGGCTGATTCACCACCACGGCGGACCGCCCCGGGCAGCGGGGCGGTCCGCCACAGGTTCCGTGGGTGCCATCGATGTTTTCGACGGCACTGCTTCGTCCACTGCAGGTCCAGGTCGATCCGTGTCAGGGCTTGGAGGGGGGGCGGCGTACGGCTCCGGGCCCATCCCCTTCGTGGATCCCTACTGGCTGCCGCCGCGTACTGGTGCGTGGGCGATGGTGTGTGCGGCGGTCGCGGCGGCCGGTACGTGGGGCGGGAAGCCTGCGATCCTGGAGTACACCGCCATCGGGCACGCGCCGCTGGTGGCGGCGCAGAGGCCGTGGCCGGTGGTGTGCTGAAGGCGGAGGACCCGGTGAGCCGGGAGGCGGCCGCAGTGTGCGCCGGTGCCGAGGCGGTCAGTGTGACCGTGGCGCGAGCTGCCGGCCTGGCGGCGGGGGTGGGTGTTGGCCGACGCCTGGCGGGGGTGCCGGGAGATCCCCGAGTGCGCTCCCTGCTGGTGCAGGGGAACTCGTTGTGCGTGAGAACGTCCGGGGTGGGATGACGACAGACCCCCACGTGCGCGGGGAAGGTATCTCACGACCTGCACGTTTGAAGATCAGCGGGCCGCTTTTGCGCACTTTGCGTGAGGCGGCCCGATCTGCGGCGAGGTCGTCCATCACGCAGTCCCGTCCGTCCCCTCCGCGTCCTGCTCGGACGGGGACGGACGGGCGAGGTGTGCTTCCCTTTCCGTAAGGGGCCTTTGCGCCCTCGCCTCCGTGCTGAGCAGGCCCGGGGCGGCGAAGAACCTGGCGGAGCGTTCGAAATCCCCCACGCAATGGATGAGTTGGCGGGAAGGGGCGCCGGGGGGCAGCGGTTGTACAGGGGCAGCGGCCGGGCGAGGTCGTGGAGGCGGAGGGTGCACAGCGGCCCCGTGGCGGTGACGAGCGTGGGAGTGCTGTCGTTTTGCCGGGCCACCACGACGTGGTCGGCGCGCCAAGGCCATCTCCAGCAGAGGCCGGCGCACCCGCGCGTTGCGCAGGACGTCGGCGTGCATGGCCAGCCCCCCAACCACGGAACGCGGGAAGGCGGATGGCCTCCTGCGCGGACAGAAGATGCAGTTCGCGGACGGCTGCGGTGCCGCCACTGCCGCACTGACGTCGGGGTGCAGGAGCGGCGTCTCCACCACGGTGAGCGGGAGGTGCCAGGCGGCGCCCAGCTCCGGGCTCGCGGACGGCAGAGCCTCCTGGCCGCCGCATTCCTCGTCGGCGGGGTGTTAGCTAGGCGGCGTCGTTGGTGCTGTCACCTTCGACGGTGTCGTCGTAGTCGTCGCTGTCGGTGTGGGTGTTTTGGGCGTGGACTTCGGTGTAGATGGTGGTGCCGCGGGTGGGGGTGAGGTCGAGGTGGGTGATGAGGGAGGGGTTGATGACGGTGGGGAGGATGTGTTGGAGGAGGGTGGTGGTGCGTTGCATGAGGTCGTTGTAGTCGCTGAGGGCGTGGGACATCGACTGGATGCCGGCGAAGGCGCCGGTGAGGACGTCGGCGGTGTCGTGGGTGTTGACGTGGGGGAGGAGTTCGCCCTGGGCGCGGGCGTCGTCGAGGAGTTGTTGGGCGAGGTGGGACCAGGTGTGGAAGGGGCCGGTGCGGTCGAGGCCGTGGGAGGTCTGGTCCATGGTGAGGCGGACGCCGGCGCGGACCATGGGGTCGGTGGTGAGGCGGTGGGCGTGGAGCATGACGACGTCGATGAGTTCCTGGGTTTTGCTGGAGCGTGAGGGGAGGGTGATGTTCTGGTCCTGGGCGTGCAGGACGCCTTGGGCGAGGTCTTGTTTGGACTGGAAGTGGAAGTAGAGGGCGCCTTTGGTGACGCCGGCGGTTTTGAGGACCTCGCTGATGGTGGCGGACTGGTAGCCGCGGGTTTCGAAGACTTCGGCGGCCGCGGTGAGGATTTTGCGGCGGGTGCGGATCGCGCGGTCCTGTATGGGCATGAGGGCTCCGTCCGGTGCGCCGCGGTGGTTCGGCCGGTGTGGCGGGGCGGGTCGTGTGGTCTGTTCCTGCGGGTGAAGAAAAAACCGTCCAGTTTGTATCTTACATGGGGTGGTGGGGAGGGGAAGCGGGCGGCGAGGACGGCCTGGCTGAGTGCGGTGTGGGGTGCAGGTCCGGCGGGTCACGCTTTCGGCGGCCCGGGTCGGGTGTGGTTCGGGGCCTGTGTGCGGGGTGTAGCCGGCCCGTGTGGGGCCGTCACGGTCCGGGTGTGGGGTGCCCGGTGTCGGGGTGGCCCGTTGTGTGGGTTGGGCACACCGACGTCGGCCGGGGCGGGATGGTGTGGGCAACGTTCGCCCCGTCTCGTGGAGTGAGGCGGCGGCAGACGCTCGTTGGATGCACCCCGCGTAGGCTCGCGGGATGCATTCTCATCTGAGCTTCGAGAACCCTCCTGCGCTGCCCCACGAAGTGGTGGTCGAGACGCTGGAGCGGGCTCTGCGCGACCGCTTGGCGGAGGGCGAGGCGGCGGGGGTCCTGGTCGGGACCGCGTTGAGCGACGACGACGCGGAATTCGTCGAGCTCTGGTGCGTGCAGGTCGGGACGCGGGCCGTGTCGGGCAGTCCGCTGCTCGGGCTGGCCGGCCTGTGCCTGGGACACACCGCTCGACGCTTCGGGCGCCTCAGCGATGAAGCCCTCGCGCTGGCGCAGTCGCTGGCGACGCGGGCCGAGGCCGACCCGACGGACGTGGACGGACGGGCTGTCGACGGTTTCGACGATGTTCGGGACTTCCTGCACCTGTGGTGACGACCGTTGTCGCCGTGGCGGGTCAGGCGGCGTTGGCCCGGCTCACCAGGGCTTTGAGGTGCGTGTCGGCGGCGTTCTTGTTCCGCCAGATGATGTGGCGGCGGATCATGCTGCCCTGGGCCTTGTGACGGGTACAAGACCCGCCTGTCCATCGCACTGCGCCTGCTGTGGCCCCAGCGAGCGGACCCAGAGGTCACCGTTCTGGCGGCCCGACTGGCGCATGAGCATGGTCGCCGAGGTCGAGGAGTTCGTCGCGCGCCGCCAGGCCGACCTGGTTCTGGCCCGCCAACTCACCAGCCTCGCCACCGTCTCGCTGGGCGAGGAGATCAGGGAAGTGGAGGCCGAGCTCGCCCGTCTCCCCGCACCCCGGCGGACACCGCCGGAGTGCGGGGACGGGGACACAATGAAGGGCTTCGCCACTGATCTCACCGACCCCCGGATGAACGAGGCCGTGTGGCGGACGCTCGATCCGGCGGCCCTCGGTTTCAAGGTGCTGTCCTGGCCGAATGACGGCCGGTGCGGTCAGGTGTCGCTGGTGTTGGTCGGTGCCGCCTCGCCGAGCATGGCGAGGGTCAGCACGTTGCCGGAGATGCCCCAGCCGCCGTCGGCGACCTCTTCGACCAGAACCATGGTGTTGTGGCGGGCGCGCTCGCCGTAGATCTCGACATACAGTTCGGTGGTGCGGGTGACGATCTCCTCCTTCTGCTTCGGGGTGAGGGTCTTCTCGGGGACCTTGAAGTTCGCAAAAGGCATGGCTGGTTGTTCCTTTCCTCAGTGGGGCGTTACAGGGGGCTGCCTGCGGTGAGCAGGCTGTCCAGTCCGATGCGGCGGAAGAAGTCGGCGCGGAGGCGGTCGGTGACCGCAGAGGCGACTTCGCCGCCGTTTCGGCTGGGGTCTATGACGCTGGTCGTAGGCTTCCGCGCCGTTCACGTCGACGTCGGCGGGGGCGCCTGCGTCGGCGAAGTGGTTGGTGCCCGGTGGTGAACGCACCGGTCACCACGATCGCGGTGCCGATGCCGAACGGGGGCACCTCGGCGGCGTAGCTGACGGCCAGGGCGTCCATCGCGGTCTTGGTGGTGAAGTACGGGGCCAGGATTGGCGGGCAGCTGCCGCAGGTGCTGGAACTGCCGGTCCGCACCAGCAGCCCCTGACCTTGCGCACGTAAATTCGGCAGGGCGGCACGCTTGACGCGCTGGGTGCCCGGAACATCCACGTCGTACAGGTCTGCGAACTGCTCGGCGGTGAACGCCTCGGCGGCGCCCAGGACCATGTGCCCGGCGTTGTGCACGACCACGTCCAGCCGGCCGCGCTTGGCAACGATCCGGTCGACTGCGGCCTCGACGGCGTCCTGGGAGGTGATGTACAGCTCGACGGCGTGCACGTCGACCCGGCGATCGATGCCGTAATGCTTCAGGTCGGGCCGCCGCGGTCGCGTTGCGGGTCGCGACATGGCGGATGTCCGCTACACCGTGTGACCGGCGAGGGCCAGAGCACAGCGCGGACAGTGCCCCGATTCCGCTGGATGCGCCGGTGGCGAGGATGACCTTCCCTGTTTCGTCGTTCCTCATGGCAGGGCCTTTCGCTGATCGATGGGGCGGCTGCGGGCGGTTCAGATGATTCTGCCGTTGGCACGGATGACCTGTCCGTTGATCCAGTGGCCGGCCGAGGAGGCCAGGAACGCGACGACCTCGGCGATGTCGGCCGGGGTACCGAGGCGTTCCAGCGGGGGCTGGGCGGCCAGGCGGGCGATGGTCTCCTCGTCCTTGCCGTCCAGGAACAGATCGGTGGCCGTGGGGCCGGGCGCGACGGCGTTGGCGGTGACGTCCCGGCCCCGCAGCTCCCGGGCCAGGATCAGCGTCAGCGCCTCGACCGCGCCCTTGCCGGCGGAGTACGCCCCGTAGTTCGGGAAAGCCAGCCCCACCACAGACGTGGAGAACGTCACGATCGCGCCGCCGGAGCGCACACGACGGGCGGCCTGCTGGACGACGACGAACGTGCCGCGGATGTTGGTGCGGTGCAGGTCGTCCAGGACGGCCAGGTCCAACTCGGCGATCGGCGCCATGTGTGCCCGCCCGGCCGCGTGCACCACGACGTCGACGCCGCCGAACTCTGCTTCGGCCGCGTCGAACAAGGCCGCCACGGCGCGTTCGTCGGCGACGTCTGCGCGCACTGCGATCGCCCGGCCACCACTGGTGACAGCCTCCTTCGCGGCGGCTTGGGCCTCGTCCTGGTTGCCGGCATAGCCCACCACGACGGCGTACCCGTCGGCGGCCAGCCGGCCGACGGTCTGGCGGCCGATGCCGCGCGAGCCGCCGGTGACGATCGCGACACGGGGTGCGGCGGAGGGCTGGGCCGGGGCAGCGATCGCGTCGGAAGTGGGGATGGGCATTACTGACTCCTGCGGTGGACGGGGGTCGGGCCGCGGCCTTGGCGTCGCCCTGCTGCGTCCTTAACGATCGGCCTGCCCCCCATCCCCAGCCAGGGCTGCGTTTACCCAGGGGATGCCACCCCCTGGCTACGGCCTGGTGCGCGCGCGACCATGAAGGGGTGAACCTTCCAGAACTCGGCGCCTTCCTCAGGACACGCCGCGACCGTATCCGCCCCGCCGAGGTCGGTCTCCCCCAAGGCCCGCGCCGGCGCGTCCCGGGGCTGCGCCGCGAGGAAGTAGCCCAGCTGGCAGGGCTGTCGGCCGACTACTACACCGAGTTGGAACGCGGCAGCACAAAGAACGGCGTGCAGCCCTCGGCCCAGACCCTGGCCGCCCTCGCCCGAGCCCTGCGCCTCAACGGCGACGAGCGCGACCACCTGTTTCACCTGGCCGAACGGCCGGTCCCGCAGTCCACGCACGGACCGTCGGCACACGTGCAGCCAGCGCTCCTCGGACTCCTGGACCGGCTGTCCAACACCCCCGCGCGCGTCATCACCGATCTGCACGAAACCCTGGTGGAAAACGACCTGGCTCGGAACCTGCTGGGCAAGTCCCCGTCACACCGCGGCCTGGCGGCAAGCTTCGTGTACCGCTGGTTCACCGAACCGCAGGCGCGCGACAGGTACCCGTCCGAGGACCACCCGCACCACTCCCGGGTGTTCGTGGCCGACCTCCAGGCAGCGGCCGCCCGACGCGGCCGGGACACGGAGGTCACGAAGGTGGTCGCCGTGCTACGCCGCCGTAGCCAGGAGTTCGCAGCCCTCTGGGACACCCACGACGTCGCGGTGCGCCGCATGGACCACAAGAAGATCGTCCACCCCACGCTCGGCATCATCGAACTCGACTGCTACAACCTGCTCAGCGAGGACGGACGCCAACGTCTGCTGTGGTTCACCGCCCCGCCCGGAAGCCCGGGAGCAGAGCAGCTGGAACTGCTGTCGGTCATAGGAACCCAGGACCTGAGCGTCACCGAGGACACGACACCGGACAGGTTGCCCGCGGCGGAAGCGGCGGAATCCGGATCGCAGCGCTGACCCGGCCGCAGAGCGAGGACCGCCTTCCCCGCAAGGCGTGGCAACCCCTGCTCCCGCAGAGACATGGCCGGGAGCGACAGCGCGGGTGTTTCGTGGGTGGTCGCTCATGAAACACCGGGCCGCCCGGCAGTCCACCTGCGATGATCATGTTTCATGCCCGGTCGAGTCCGAGTTCGGCGAGCTGCGCGAGATAGACCGCGGTGCGCCTCGTACGCCTCGTCGAGTTTGCGTTCGAAATCCACGCGCCCGGCTTCACCGTGACCGCCTGGCCGCCGTCGCCGTCTTTCGCGCCGTCCTCCACGACCTCGACGTGGGTGCTGGGGACCGTGACGGAGCTCGTATGTGCCTTGTGCCGGCGAGTAGGGGCCAGACCCGGCCCCGACACGTCACTGGCTGCGCCAGGACTCCAGGCGCTGTGCGACGGTACGCAGATCGGCTTCCTGCGCGCGGATCGCCTGGGCGAGCTCGTACAGATCATCGTCCTTGACCTGGAGTGGCTGGCCGGAGACGTGCATGTACTGGCTGGTGCAGGCCCAGCCGATGACCAGGTTGTAGTCGGTGAAGGGCCGCAGCAGCAACGCTGTGTGCAGGAAGGTCGCGGCCCGGGAGGCGGCCTCCTCGTAGTAGAGGACGCCGCGCTCCCGCTCGAACGTGTGCCGGTCAGCCATGAAGCCGAGGGCGCCCCAGTCGGCGATAGGCACGTTGAGCGGGGAGATCGCCGACTGGATCTGCAGGACCCAGCCGACATCGACACGGATGATCGGGCTCACCGCAGTCCTTCAGGGAAACGAGCTGCGACGCCAGGCAGGATCCGGGCCGCTTCCTCGACCGCCCCTTCGACGAAGGCGAGCCGGTCGGCTTCCTCCACCGTCACGTCGTGCACGTGCTGTTTCAGACTCCGGCCCGTCAGAGCCGCCCGATCGCGCAGCCGGGCCATCTCGGCGTCAGTGAATTCCACATTGAGTGCAGGCATGGACCCAAGGTACCGTGTCAGGTACCGAATGGGGTACCGGACGGGAAAGAGGCCCGGAAGCGGGGGAGAGGCTGCAGGCGTGCGTTTGCTGACAGCGTGCCGGTCAGCCGCCGGGTGGCCGAGCGGGCCAGTTCCGGGGTGGACCGTTCCCTGAATGGCCGGACCAGGGTGGTCGTCGCCTCGTCCAGCGCGTCCCTCGTCGGCAGGTAGGCCGAGGTCGCCAGACCCACCGCGAGCCCGGTCACCACCGGGTCGATGTCCCTGGTCAGCAGCCTGCCCCACATGATCACGGCGAGAGCGGTGAACACCGGCTTGCGCCTGTGGTGGGTCAGGCGGGTGCTGGACAGGATGCCGGCATGGGACACGACCGCGACCCCAACCCGAGCCCTACGAACCTGATGTGACTGGTGCAGGCGAGGGGCCACTGAACGCCGCCCTGGCCAGGTCGGCCCGGGCCGAGGAATCACCTCCTGCGACGACATGACGGAGCAACAACGACAGGCGGTCCGTGTCGACTGCGTTCGACACGGACCGCCTGGCCCCTACCCCACGCTTCATTGGCAACTGCTCGCGGGCCGCTGCTCACCGTCAAGGACACCGTGGTGCTGCCGGAGCGGCCTTAGTTTGTCGTGTGGCTTCGGTGTTCGATGAGGCGGGCGAGTGTCTCGGTGGGCCAGCACAGCCATCCGAGAAGAGGGTGAATGATGACGAAGTAGTGGGCGCTGACCTGGCCTTGCTGCTTGTCGAGGATGAGCGGGCCTTCGTCGCGGTAGAGGTGGCGGAGGTAGCGGCGGCGGATCGGCGCTCCTGCTGTCAGCAGCACGGGTGAGGCGACGAGGATGGCGAGCGAGATGAGGGCCCTGACGACCCTGAGCCTGGCTCTCTCGGCTCTCGTCTCATATCGCATGTGCTCAGTGTGCTGATCCTCGTTGTCGTCTGTCAGCCTGTCCTGCAGGTTCGAATCCTGGGCTCGGTTTCCTGCTGCTGCTCGGGCAGCTGTCCTCAGTCGGCATCTTGTCGGGCCGCACACGCCCCGGCGCCCCTTGGCTCAAGGGTGTACTCGGCCAGGCCGCGATCTCCGTCTGCCGGACCAAGGACACCTACCTCGCCGCCCGTTACCGGCGACTTGTCGGGCGACGCGGGCGGCGGTGGCCCCGCAGCACTCCATCCTGATCTCGATCTGGCACATGTTCACCTGTGACGTAGAAACTGCCCGGGCTCGGCGGGAAGTGTTCATTCCGGGAGCCCGCAGAGTTCCTTACTGCCGCGCCTGCGCCGTCCTCCTACGGGTGCCGGCCCGGTCGGGTGGGGCTGGTCGTGGGCGTCGGAGTGGGCGAGGTGCTCCCGCCGGTGGCGCCGCCGGCGCCGCCGATCAGCCCGCCGTCGCCCGCGCCGCCGGTGGTGGCGCCGGAGGTGTCGGTCGGGCTCGGGCTGGCGCAGTTCTTCTTCTGTCCGTGGCACGCGCTGGTGGGGCTCGGTGTGGCTGGCGCGGTCGGGGTGGCCGAGGGCGCATTCTCGGTCGGGGTGGGTGAGGGCGCGCCGTATTCGTCGGTGCCCTGGCCGAGTTCCGGCGCGCTCGGGAACTGCTGGACGGGCTGTCCCTGGAGGGCGTCGGTCATGTAGCCGGTCCACACCTCGGTGGGCATGTCGGCGCCGAAGACCTTGGAGAAGCCGCCGACGCCCTGCATCGACTTCAGGCCGGCGTTCTTCGGGTCCTCCTTGAACATGCTGACGGAGGTGACCAGCTGCGGGGTGTACCCGATGAACCAGGCGGACTTGTAGTCGTCGGTGGTGCCGGTCTTGCCGGCTGTCGGGCGGCCCAGGGCCTGGGCGTTGGTGCCCGTGCCGGACTTGACCACGTCCCGCAGGACGTCGGTGACGGTGTCGGCGGTCGAGGCCGGCATGGCCCTCGTGCCCTTGGGCGCGCCGAAGCCGGGCAGCTGCCGGCCCTGCGAGACGACCTTGGTCACCGAGTACGGCTCGTGCTGGACGCCGCCGGCGTCGAAGGTGGCGTACGCGTCGGCCATGCGGATCGCCGAGGGGGTGGAGGTGCCGATGTAGAAGCCGGGGGTGTCGTACTGCAGGCTCTTGCGCAGCAGGCCCGCCTTGAGGGCCTCGTTCTCGACGTTGTCGTAGCCGACGTACTCGCCGAGCTGGACGTACGGGGTGTTGACGGACTGCTCCATGGCCTTGCGCAGGGTGATGTAGCCCCACTTCGTGGTGACGTCGTTGCGCTGGTGCAGCAGGCCCGTGGGGTCGCCCGGGTCGGGCAGTTCCCTGCCCTGCTGGTTCTTGATGGTGATGCCGTCGTCGCCGTTGAACTTGCTGCTCGGGGTGATCGGCGACGGTGCTTGGCCCGGGGTGAGGACGGCGCCGTGGTCGAGGGCGGCGGCCAGGTCAACGGGCTTGAAGGTGGATCCGACCGGTACGCCGGTGGCGTCGGCGTTGTCGGTCCAGTGGCCCTTGTTCCAGCCCGCTCCGCCGTACAGGGCGACGACCGCGCCGCTCGAGGGGTCGATCGACGCCGCGCCGACCTGGACGTCCTTGTCGGCCGCGCGGTGCTTGGGGTCGAGGTGCTTGTGCTCCATCGCGGCGACGGAAGCCGACAGCGCCTTCACCTTCTTCTTGTCGAACGTGGTGTAGATCTGGTAGCCGCCGTGGCCGAGCTGCTGGTCGGTGAGGGACGAGTGGGCCTCGGTGTACTTCTTCGCGGCGTCCACCAGGTAGCCGGTCTGCCCGGACATTCCCGCCGAAGGCGTGAAGGGCTTGGGTGTGGGGAAGCCGGCGGCCAGATACTGCTGTTCCTGGGCGTCGGTGATCTTGTGGATCTTGGCCATACGCTGCAGGACGTATGTCCAGCGTGCCTTGGCCTGTGCCTTGGCCTGCGGGTCGGTGTCGGCGTGCATCAGCAGGCTCGGCTCGTTGACCGTGGCGGCGATGAAGGCGCCTTGACTGACGGTCAGCTGCGAGGCCTGCTCGTGGTAGTAGACGCGGGCCGCGGCCTCGATGCCGTAGGCGTCCCGGCCGTAGTAGCAGCTGTTGAGGTAGCCCTGCAGGATCTGCTGCTTGGTCATCTGGTCGCCGATCTTCAGGGAGATCATGATCTCCCTGAGCTTCCGGGTGATCGACTGGTTCTGGCTGAGATAGGTGTTCTTGACGAACTGCTGGGTGATGGTGGACCCGGACTGCACCTCGCCGCCCGTGGTCATGTGGTAGACGGCGCGCAGCATGCCCCGGGTGTCGATGCCGGGGTCGGTGTAGAAGGTGGCGTTCTCCGCGGCGAGGAAGTCCCACTGCACCTGCTTGGGGACCTGGGCGAGGTCGACGTTCTGCCGGTTGGTCGAGCCCTGCGTGGCCATCACCGAGCCGTCGGACCAGTAGTAGGTGTTGCTCTGCTGCTGGGTGCTGGGGTTCGCGCTCGGGATCGTCGTCGTGGCGTAGGCGTACGAGAACAGGCCCAGCAGGCCGCCGCAGAACACGATGAAGGTGCCGAGCACCTGCTTCCACGAGGGCAGCCAGCGCCGAAGACCCCGCTTGTCCGCACGCGGGTAGTCGATGAGGCGGCGGCCGGAGCGTGCCGCGTCCGCTGGACGTGTGTCCGCCGCGCGGCGGCGCCGTTGGCCACCGCTCCGGGCGGTCCTGCGCGCCTCGGCCCGGCCGCCGTATGGTATGCCGTCCGCGCCGGACGGTCCGGGCCTGCCCGACGTTCGGCGCCGGTGTTCACTCATATTCGCCACTCCTCAGTCAGGCGCAGGCCCGCCCACTGCTGCGAGGCCGATCCGTCCCGACGTGTGCAAGGAGGGGTCCCGGCCTCGGGCGAACTGACGTACCCGACGAACTTCTACAAGTTGTAAGACTAAATGGTGCCCGGTAAGCGACCGCAACCGCCCCGGGGTAAAGTCCTGCGCGGCCCGCCGGCCCGGGAGCTACGGGGAACAAACGGGCGGGGTATGACCCTCGACGGAGCCGGAGGGTCTGCCGGCCACAGGATGAGCGGCTCCGGCGCGGCGGTTGTTCTGTGACAGCCCGGGCTGCGGCCGACGGACGTTTACCGAGCAGGTCGAGGGGCTGACAGCGCGCTACCGGCGCCGCAGCCCGCTGCTGCAACACCTGGTCGAGACAGCCGGGGTGCTGCTCGCCGACCGGGGCGGCGCCCGTCTGCTGCAGACCCTGAAGGTGCCTCATGGCCCTGCTCCGACGCCGCTACCCGTGACGGAGCGTCACCGGCGCATGGTGGCACAGCCTCGCTTCACGGAAATCTTGCCAGGGCCAGAGAAGTCCGTACGCCGACACCGGGCGCCCTCGGGCCAGTTGATCCGGAAGGCCCAGCTGTCCATACCGACGCCGAGGAGCACCATCTGCCGGGCCCCGGGGCCCGGACGCGGAGGCCTGCTCGACGAGGTCGTCGAGGAACTTCGTCCTGATGATGATCGAGAACGCTACACTCAGCTGGCGGCGTCGTGCGGCCTCGTCATCGAGGTGCGGCGGCGGGGAGGGCCACGGGTCGCCTGCGGCGGCGAAGGCCTGTGCCAGTGGGTCGCGAAACAGCGTGTTGCTGCGCTCGGTATCCAGCCCCCGGCACCCTGGCCATCCCCACCGCCGTGACCCACACACCAGACGGCTGTACCTGTTCATCAGTCACCGCACCAGCCGAGATGGTCGATTTCAAGGGAACTGATGAGGGCATCGCCGCTCGCCGAGAAGACGTTGTTCAGCCGGTGAGGCACCGGAGGCACTTCCGGGTCATGAGGCACTTCCGGGTCATGTGGATATGGCTCCGAGATCTGTGCCGGTCAGCTGGCAGCTCGCGTCCCACAGCTGCGCCGCGACGGAGGTGTTGGCGAGGTGCTTCCACACCGGTTCGCGTCGGGGCTCGCCGCGCAGGCCGAAGGCGCGCGGTCCCCATAGCTCGCCTCCGCGCACGGCGGGGTCGAGCACCGCTCGGACCGCACTCCATGCACCGGCGTCCTTGCCCTGGACGAGGACAGCCACAGGCGCTGCGCTCAGCCGCGCGCGGGTGGTACGCACGTGGACCGGTGGTCGTGAGGGGGTGAGGGAGTCCAGCGCGCCGCCGGGATGGACGACCACGCTTGCCACCGTGCTGCCGGCAGCGCGCAGGCGTCGCTCGAGTTCGATGCCGAAGTACATCTGTGCCAACTTGGAGCGGCCGTAGGTGCGTTTGGGCCGGCAGTCCTTCCGGGACTGCAGGTCGTCAAGGCGGAGCCGCTCGGACTTTGCCGCGAAGCTGCCCATGGTCACGACGCGGGCCGCCGGCGCAGCCGACAACAGCGGCATCAGCCAGTGAGTGAGGGCGACATGTCCGAGGTGGTTCGTGCCGAACATGAGCTCGTGACCGTCCCTGGTCTCCTGGCGCGGTGGATCGTCGAGCGCGACACCGGCGTTGTGGACCACGGCGTCAAGGTGATTCATGTCCAGTGATCTCACCGCATGCTCCAGGGACGCCAGATCAGCCAGGTCCAGCCGAACGGCGCGCACCTGCGCACCGGGGACACGCGCACGGATCGATCCCGCGGCAACTTCGGCTTTGGCCGGGTTACGGCTGCCGAGTATCACGGTGGCTCCGGTCGCCGACAGTTGCTCTGCTACGAAGTAGCCGATGCCGGCGTTGCCACCGGTGACCAGAAAGGCGCGGCCCTGGGCATCGGGTAGCCGTCGGACATTCCAGGGCGGGGTGGCGGACGCGGATGGCATGGTGACGGGCTCCCTTGTCGGTGAAGGCGGCTACGGCAGCCGCCGCCGGGCAACTTGCCACCCACGGTTGCAACGGCCGCCGGCACATTGCCTATGGATCACCGACAGGCTTGGCGGACTGCCGACATCCAGCCGACGGATCGCCGACCCTCGCACCGCACCGCACCGCACCGCACCTCGCCGCACCGCACCACATCACGCCGCGTCGGCCAACAGGATCAGGACGTCTCCGGTGCGTCGCACTGGGTGTTCGGCGGGCAGAACCAGGCCCGTGCCGTGTCGAGCAATTCGCGTTCGGCGTCCGCCGCGTCCGACTGCGAGCCGTAGACGATGAGCGCGTATTTCTCGCCGTCCTCGGCCTCGAAGCGGTAGTCGATGACGTGGTAAGTGACACCGGAGGCGGATTCGCCGCTCAGTTCGTCGGCCGTGTACTCGTGCTCGGCCGCCTCGCCACCCGACGGATCGGTCACGTCCTGGACATGGATCTCCTGGTAGCCGTCCAGCTTGCTGCTCGTCTTCTGGGACTCCACCACCGACTCGTGCGCGGTGGTTTCCATGACCTGGAATATCTGAATCCTGCGAATGCCGTCGGGGCCGCGGTACTCGACGATGTCGATGCCGTACTGCGACGGCTGGCTCTTGCGGGTCCATCCCTCGGGCACGGCGATACGGAAGCCCTCGGAGTCGTCGAGGACCGTGTAGCCCGCCGGGGGAGTGGCCGGGGCCGACTCGGGTTGCGTGGGGTCGGCTGTCGTACCGCCGTCGGAGGCGCCCGGATCGGCGGGTGCCTCCTGGGCCGGCGGCCGGTAGGGCTTCGGCTCGTCCTTCCAGCCCAGAGCCCACGCGCCGAAGGAAATCCCGCACACCGTGAGGACGACCGCCGTGCGCTGGAGAACGGCCCGCTGCCGCTGCAGGTCAAGGTACCGCTCGGTTTGGAAGAGCCGCTCACGGCGCGATGCGGACCACCCCTGCCGCTCGGTGTCGAACACTCTCATCGTCGCCGTCCCCCGTGTCCTCGTGCCTTCGTCGTGCCTTCGTCGTACCCGCGTCGGATGTGTCGTGCCGTCAGCCGAGCAGTTGGGCGATGCCCTGGACGACGGCGGTGGCCGAGGCGATCGCGCCGGCCGCGGCGGCCTGGGAACTCAGCCAGCTCCGCACCCCGCCAAGCAGCCGGGTGAGCCGGTTCGGGTCGGCCGTTCCAGTGCCCTCGATCTCGGCCTCGGCGTCGGCGAGTTCACCGTCGAGCGTCGCGTCCTCGGGGCTGCGGTCCGCCATCGGCGGCAGCGCGCCGCGCAACTCGCGAATGGCTACGAGGAGTTCGGAGTGGCGCGGGTCGGGCCCGGTACCCGTGACGTTGTACGACGTCGCCTTGCCGTGCGTGCCGGTGGCAATCGAGCCCCCGCTCATCGAACCGATGCTCACGTTGCCGCCGCTGCTGTTGGGCGGCTGCTCCGGAGTGCTCTGTCCGCTGTTCGACATGTGCCGCGTTCCTTGTCTCATGGCGTGTGGTTGGCATGGGTCGGCGGAGCCGATGGCGGTGGCTGGTTGTTGTGGGTGGCGCTGCCGTGGCTGCCGGTGGCGACCGCGCCGCCGGACATGTCCTTGATGAACACGCTGCCGCCGCTGAGGTGGTAGACGTGCTGCTCGAACTCCTCGGTGTGGTAGCCGTGCGCCTTGAGCGCCTCACGGACGCCGTTCACGATCCGCTCCCGGATGGTCTTCACATAGCGGGTGCTGTCCATCCGCTGGAACGCTGACAGCCCTTTGTTGCCGGCCACTTCGCGCAGCGACAGTCTCGGCACGTCCGGTGGCGGTTCCCGTGTCGACCAGTTGGTCGCCACGGTGTTGCGCAGAGTGGCAAGGCCTCCGATGCCGGCGTCGACCCCGATCGAGGGTGCGTCGCGCAGGGCGCGCATCGCACCCCGGGCCCAGGTCTCGGGGAGCCGTTCCACGAGGGCGTCCACCGCGCGGAACTCCTTGCGGACGGGGCCGAGGACGAACGGCAGCACTTCGAGGACGAGCATGCGGCCTTGGGTGTGGACCCGGACGAGGACGGTGACCACGACCTGTTCGTGCCAGGCACCCACCCGGATCCGCAGGAACACCCGCCGCCCTTCGCCGCCTTCGTCCATGGCCTCTTTCCGGTGGGCGGCGACCTGGGCGGGGTCGTAGACGGGCAGACCGCGGCGCCGGCCGGTGCGTTGGGGGAGCGCGGCCGGGTCGGGGACACCGCCGATCTCCAGCTCCTCGTCGCGTGCCACGCCGCCGGGGACGTAGACGAACCGGTCGATCTCCAGGTCCCGCAGCCGGTCCTTGCCACTGCGCGCGGCGGACTCGCGCAGTCCTGTCAACTGAGGTTCGATCATGGCGAGCGCGGCGTCCGCGGTGAGGGGACCGCCGTTCTGGCGCGGCAGAGCGCCGCCGTCGGAGCCGGGGTCCGCGCCGTCCTTCTCAGCGGGTTGCGGCGCGCGCCTGCGCAACTCCATCGCGAACGACCAGGGAGTGCCCTGTGTGCCCAGCCCCACGAACGACGGGCTGTCGGGGTCGTACAGGGTCAGCGATGCTTCCTGCTCCCGCTGCACGTCGTCCCGGAGCATTTCGAACAGGGGGCCTGGGGGCAGCGTGGGTTGGGTCGCGTCAGGAAACGTCCAGCGGCTCAGAAGCCGGCAAAGGGACTTGCGCTGCCAGGTCTGGTACCACCAGGCGATGAGCATGATGGCGAGCGGGAACAGCAGCGGGTACGGAGTCTGGGCGTGGCCGCCGAGCAGTCCGGTCACGTACGAGTACCAGTAGTAGAAGGTAAGAATCCAGGCGCCGAGGGAGATCATCGTGCCGGCCCCGTCGGCGGCCTTGGCCACCGGGTCGGGCAGTCCCGCCGAACGGGCGGCCGATCCGCCTCCGCCGGCCGTACGGGCGAACCACAACGCCAGGGCGACCAGCGCGTAGAAAACCGACCACGGCAGGGGCCTGCCGCCGGTCAACTGGTCGTCGCCCTGGAAGAACGCGGTGAGCACATCGCTGAAGTGCACCTCGGCACCGTCGCCCCAGCGGTCGGAGAGCCGGTCCCAGAACATGATCACGTCGGACACGAAGAACCCTGCCCAGGCAGCGAGCATGAGCAGCGAGGCGCGTGCCTCCTGCGAGGTCACCCGCAGGGCGTGCGAGAGGACGGGCAGGACGTCGACGCCGTTGGGCGGGGCGATCGGCCGTTCGCGGTGGTCGCATACCTCCTCGATGACCCGCCGTCGGAATGCCGCGTCCTGATACACGCCGGCACACAGCAATCGTGTGGCTTCCGTACGGCTGTAGCGGTGTGGTGGAAGGCTCAGGCCAGACACGTCGTTCCCCCGATGCTCCGTCATCTCCCCGGTCGACGGAATGACGACCATGAGAATGCGTCACTCTGATGTCGAGGGATGAGAAGGCAAAACTAGAGCGGACGCGGCCGCCGGCGGACGGCCATGGCCAGAACGAGCACCGATGGAATGAAAGTCGGCCAGAAGCCTGGACCCGGGCCCGATGAAGTTGCTAATGCGGTGGCGCGCGACGTACGACTCGTCCACTGACCGACCCACAAGGGTCCCGGGCTAAGGGGGCGACGAACTCCCGAAAGCCTGCTGATGTGCCCCGTCGCCACGCCGCCAGGGGAAGGGCGCCAGATCGGGTTCGACCCAGCCGGCCCTGGCTCGGGCGTCGGCGAGTGTCGAGGACCGGTAGAAGCGGGTGAGCAGCTTCTTGTCGAGCAGTGCGGGGTGCCGCCGGGCGAAGGTGTCGAAGTCGGCCGTGTCCGACTCGCCCACGTGGTGTCCCACCAGTTCGACCCACGCCCGGCTGACGGTGGCGTTGTATTTCTGCGGGACGCCGGAGTATCGGGCGGTGCGCTGAATACCGTCACACATCAGATCCACCGCCGCGTCGCTTCCGTACCGCCGAACGGCAAGCCAGGTCAGGTGAACGTGCTGGCGATGCCCGAACCGATCGGCGATGTCCATCACCTCGTCCATGAGCTCGGAGAACGGCGAGGCCCCCTCGGCCGCGCCCTGGTCGTCAGCCGTGATGACCCCTCCTTGATCAGTGCGTCCGCTACGGCGTAGAAGCCGGCGAGTGCCTCAGCGGGCAGGCCGTCCAACGCGCGGCTCTCGAGATCGGCCAGCGTCTGGCTGATCAGCGTTGCTGCCGCTCTCCCGGATTCCGTGAGTTCGATCAGCACCGAGCGGCGATCGCCGGCCCGTGTACCGCGCGTGATGTGCCCACGACGCTCGAGTCGGTCAAGCACGCTGGTCAGCGTTGTGGGGCGGGCCCCTACGGCGGCCCCCAGTTGGGACACGGTCCGTCCCTGACCGTCGGTGAGATTGGCCAACGCGTTGATCTCCGAGGCGGTCAGGTCGAGGTCGACGAGTTCGGCAGCGATCAACTGCAGGGAGGCGTGGGTCGCGCGCTGCAAGGTCAGCAAGAGCGGCCGCGCCGATTGCACGCTTTCGGACTTCATGGTTTCGGATATTACGAGATCGTACTAATGCTGGGCAAGCGTGTTCGCGCATGGCAACCGGGATGTAGCTTGCCGCCTTACGGTGCCGCGCTGCTCCAGCACATACTCCCGCACGTCGTCGCGGACGGTGTCGGCATCCCACCTGGCCCGGCCGAGCAGGTGCTGCATGCCGTCCGGAGTGGCCTCACCGGCCCACTCGGCGATCGACCCAGCAGTTTTTGCGTGGCAGGTCCGACAGCAGCCCCAGCACCAAGTCCCTCGCTCGGCGCCGGGGTTCGACTCGCGCGAACCGGCCCGCTATCCGGGACATCAGCACCTCGAACGCCTCCTGCCAGCGGGCAGGGTCTACGCTGTGACCTGCGGTCACCGCATGGTCTTGGGTCTTCACGCACCGATGGTCACCGGTGGCCGCAGCCATCCCCGCACCAGCCCAGCAATTGGGCATCCGGGTGTTTCGCCACAGACCGACCAAGTCGAAGAGGGCAAGACAGTCTGCTTCATCTGCTCTCCAGACGGCGACGCATCCGAGGGGCTCGGCGCCGTCAGCGCCAACAGGGGCGACTACATCACCCTGCAGCAGGCGTCGGAACCGATCGGCACGGCCAAGACCCCAATGGACCGGGGCACGCGCCTGCTGGTAGCCACGGCCTTCGGCTTCGTTGCAGGGGGCATCACGCTCATCGGAGCCTTGATCTGGCACTACACCGGCCTGGCGCCAAGGGCAGACAACGCGGTCGCTGGCGCGGGTATGGCTGTCACTCTCGCCTCCGTGATCGTCTTCAGGCTGCGACGTCAGAAGGCCAGACAGTATCCCCGCAAGTGATCACACCCCCTCAGTCAACTGCGGCCCCACCACTCACTCACCAATAAGATCACGATCTACGGCTGGAGTATTGGTCACCCAGCGAGCGGTTGAGACCGCCTTCCCCCACTGGAGGCCCCGCCCCGTGGGGCGATGGTGCTCGGCCGAGCACCTTCTCTCCCGGCACGGGCAGCCGCTCCCCTGCCGCCCAAAGCATGGGCGGCAGGCAGCAGGTGACCTCGGAGAGAGGCTTGTAGACCCGGCTCGGCAGGTCGTCGGCCTCCTAGTTTAGATCAGACGTCTGAATCGGCGGCGAACTCCTCCGGGGTCCGGATGGATTCTCCGGCCAGCCCGTGGCGGATGAGAATCTTCACGTGATCGATGGTGCTGGGGCTGCTCGGGCGCAGGGCGGCAAAGACGCTCGCCGCGGCGTTCAGGCCGGCGTAGCCGGTGACCATCCGTGCGGGGTCGAAAAGGCCGGAGCGCAGGTGGTCGAACGTGCGGGCGAAGGCCTTGTATTCCGTCTCGCCGAATCCGGGGCCACCGACGAACTCGATACTGGTGTTCTTCAGGACCCCCACGACGGGACGGATCTCTTCGGGTCGCATAGCGGCGCCGATCACGGTGACGCTGGTGTACGGGGGCGTGGACGCCATCAGGGAGGCGAGCAGCCCGCGGGCGCCCGATGCTTCGATGACGTGCAGACGCCGTCCGGCGGACGCGTTCCTACGCCATGCCTCCACCGGATCGTCCTGCAGCGGGTCGACGGCGATGTGGGCTCCGTAGGCCAGGGCGATCTGACGGCGCCGGGCCGACGGGTCCGAGACGACGATGGGGCCGACCCCCTGGGCCGCCAGCTCGATCACGGCTCCCAGGCCCACCGGACCGGTCCCGGTCACCAGCGCCCCGTCGCCCGGTTGGACCCCGGAGCGCAGAACGCCGTTCACGCCGGTGGCCAGGGGCTCTGTCACAGCTGCGGGGACCGGTGAGACGCCTTCGGGAATCTTCAGGTGGCCGTAGGCCCAGACGACCGAGCGCTCGGCGAGTCCTCCGGGGTAGTCGTTCGCGTAGCCGACCGTGTGGACCCGGCCGTCTTCGGCCGTCACGCCGGGCAGGACGACCAGTTCGTCGCCGACGGCGTAATTCTCGACGTCCCTGCCCAGTTCGACGACCCGGGCGGTGAACTCGTGGCCCATCACCAGTGGACGGTCCGGATCGAACACCTCGCCCAGCGCCCCGGTCTCCTTGTGCGCGGCGAGGAAGTCGTCCGTGTGCTGCCAGGCCGAGAGGTCGCTGCCGCAGACACCCACGGCGATCGGTTCCACCAGCAGCTGGCCGGCTGCTGGACGGGGCTCGGGAAGATCGGTGGTGAAGATCCTGCCCGACTCCATGACGGCTGCACGCACGGCGCCTTCCTTTCGCAGATGTCCTCGTGGAGCGCGAAGATTATGCGATCACTTGATCTGATCATTTGCATGAAAGCATGCGGTGGCGGCCTGGGGAAGAGGGGGCGCCGGTCCTCAGGGCGTTGCCACCGCTGAGCGGTCGACCGTCTTCGCCTGCTCCAGCGCGCCCATCAGGCCTCCCACTGCGAAGGCGACCAGGGTGCGGCGCGTGGCAATGGCTTCGTCGCCAGGGGCGAACCAGCTCTCCGGGCCGCGGGCCATCAGCAGGATGAGGGCCTCCACGGTCAGGCTCCATGCGGTCTGCAGATCCTCGGCGGCAGTGTCGGGGAACGCGCGGTGGATCAGCGTCTGCAGCCGCTCGGTCGCGGGGGTGGCTGACGGTGCCATCTGGTCGCTGCCGCTCAGCGTCAGCTGCCCCACGATGGACAGCCAGCGCGAGCCTCCCTCCCGGTCGCTTTCCAGGAGGGTGGCATACGGGGCGATGAGGGCTTCGAGGATGTCCCGGGGATCGGGGCGCCCCTCCTTGGAGAGCAGGGCGTCGCAGCGGTCGCTGATGTCGGCCATGACGGCCTGTCCGCGCCGCAATAGGACGGCCTCCAGCAGTGCCTCCTTCATTCCGAAGTGATAGTGCACGGCTGCCGGTGCCAGGCCCGCCGCGGCGTTGATCGCGCGCACCGAGACGGCCTCCACGCCCTGCTCGGCGAAGAGTCGCTCCGCCGCGTCCATGAGGGCCTCGCGGGTCGCCTCTCCGTCGCGGGGACTCTTACGGCGTCCCTTGTGTTCAGCCACGCCCGGTTCCTCGCTGTTCTCGGGGGTTTCGCGTGTCAGTCGTTCTCGGATGGAGAGCCTAGCCGGACCTGGATGCGACGGGCCGCTTCTCGGATCAATTTGTTTCAAACAATTGATCCGATCGACTGATCGGCTTAATGTCGTGTCCTGCCGGGCGAGAGGAGCCGCCGCTTGGGCCCCTGTCCCTGCCCCGCAACAAGGCCGGGCGGCTCTTCTCGCTCGCTCAGCCGCGCACGCAAGCCCCCGATTTTCCGCATTCCCGTCCCGGTGCGGCGCCGGACCCCGCTGGCCGGGGCCGCACCGCACCCCATCCCGCAAGGAGGCGGTATGGCGCCCAGGAAGCGACGGCCCACCAACGTCCCGGCCAACCCCGAACTGCTGCTGGCGATGTTCACCACAGTCGCCCGGGCACGCGCCTTGGAGGACGCCCTCGCCCTGCACATTCGAGACCACGGCTTCGCCGGTTTCTGGCATCCGGGCAAGGGCCAGGAGGGTGCGGTTGCCGGCGCCTGCGCCGCACTGCGCACGGATGATTACCTCTTCTACCAGGGGCGGGGCGCCACCTGGCCGCTGGCCAAGGGCATGGGCCTTCAGCCGATCATTGGTGACCTGCTGGGCCGGGTCACCGGCTCCACCGGAGGCAAGGGAGCGGGCGTGCCGCACTGGGCCGACCCGGCGCTGGGCATCATGGGCGAGGGTGCGACGCTCGGCAGTGTCTACCCGCTCGCCGCCGGAGCTGCCCTTTCGGCCAGGATGCGCGGCACCGACCAGGTCGCACTGGCTGACTTCGGCGACGGAACTTCACATCGCGGGACCTTCCACGAGACGCTGATCCAGGCCGCTTCGTGGAAGCTGCCCCTCGTCTACTTCTGCGAGAACAACGGCCTTTCGGTCTCCACCCGGTTCGACGACGTTAGCCCCACGCCGAACGTGGCCGACCGGGCCTCCGCCTACGGCATCCCCGGCGTCGTCGTCGACGGTCACGACGCCGTGGAGGTCCACCGAGTGACGGCGGAGGCGGTCGAACGGGCCCGTGCCGGAGACGGCCCCACGTTGATCGAGGCCAAGGTCACGCGCGTCGGCGGCCATTGGGAGGGCGACGCCCAGCAGTACCGGCCCGCGGACTTCCTCAATGACTACCAAGACCCGCTGGAAGTGCTCCGTAACTACCTCGGAGACGAGCACGCCGAGACCGCGGACAAGATCGTCGTGGACGCGGCGGCGGAAGTGGCGGAAGAACTGCAACGAGCCGAGGCGGCGGACCTCCCCGACCCTCAGATCATCACGAAGGACGTGTTCGTATGACGACGCTCACCGAGAACGCGCCCGCCGTCGGCGGAGCCGAACCGGCCCGCCGGAGCACGCATGTGATTACCTATCAGGCGGCCCAGGGCGAGGCCCTCGTTGAGGAGATGCGACGCGACGCGACGGTCTTCTGCATGGGCCAGGACCTGCGCATGGGCGGCTTCTTCGGCGGAACTCGCGGCATGGTCGACGAATTCGGCTACGAGCGGGTCCTTGACACCGGCATCACCGAGGCCTTCATGGTCGGTTGCGCCGCCGGCGCCGCGATGACCGGTATGCGCCCGGTGGTCCAGATGGGGTTCGCCGACTTCTCCCTCATCGCTGGCGATGAGATCTTTCAAAAGCTCGGCAAGTGGCGGCACATGCACGGCGGCCAGTTCGAACTGCCCGCAGTGATCATCATGCCGATCGGGCCGAGCGGCGGCGCGGGACCCGAGCACTCCGGATCCATGGAAATGCTGGGCATGCACTTCCCCGGCCTGAAAGTCGTCGTCCCGTCCGACGCCTGGGACGCCAAGGCACTGCTGAAGGCGGCCGTCCGCGACCCCAATCCCGTCCTGTACTACCCGAGCAAGCAGCTCGACTGGATCCGCGGCCCGGTCTCCACTGACCCCGACGAGATCATCCCGCTGGGCCGGGCCGCCGTACGGCGCACCGGCACCTCGGCGACGGTCATCACCTACGGCTGTATGACCCGGCGAGTCCTGGAAGCAGCCGAGACCCTGGCCGGCGAAGGCATCGAGCTGGAGATTGTGGACCTGCGCACCCTCGTGCCGCTCGACCTGGACACTGTGACCACCTCCGTACTGGGCACCCACCGGGCACTCATCGTGCACGAGGCGCCGCGCACCGCCGGCCCGGGCGCGGAGATCGCCGCCGCCATTCAGGAGCGCTGCTTCTGGCACCTCGACGCCCCGATCATGCGCCTCGGCGCGGTGGACGCTCCCATCCCGGCCAGCCGCCACCTGGAGCAGCACTGCTACCCCAGCGTGGACGACATAGCCGAGGCGGCCCGACGGCTCGCCTGTACCTGACCGCTCGAGCCGCCGGAGACTTGACATGACAACGCTGATCGACATCCGCCTGCCCCATATGGGTTCCGTCGAGCGGGCTGTCATCACCACCTGGCACAAGGGGCCAGGCGACAACGTGGCCCTCGACGAGCCCTTGCTCGATGTGTCGACGGACAAGGTGGACACGGAGGTCGCCTCCCCCCAAGAGGGCACCCTCGTGGAAATCCTCGCCCACCCCGACCAGGAGGTGCCCGTCGGCGAACTGATCGCTCGGTTCGCCCCGCTCGACGCAAGTGACGCGGAGATCACCGCCGCGCTCGGGGGCAAGCCGCAGTTGCCAGCGGCGTCCGCGCCCGCAGAGCCTGCGCCCGCCCCATCACTGCAGCACACCGAGCCGGCGCAGCAGACGTACGAGCCTCACCCTGCGCCGTCCGCCGCCCCGCCGGTGCCTGCCGTCACGGCACGCCAGGACCTCGACGGGCTGTCGCTCGTCCTCACCAATGCCCTGCGCTACGTGACGGACCCCGCTGCCACCGACCATGCGGCGCCGCCCACTTCACCGTTGGTGCGCCGCATGGCCAAGGAATCAGGCATCGACCTGCGGGCCGTGCGCGGCACCGGCCGCGGCGGGCGCGTCACCCGCGATGACGTCCGCGCTCACCTGGAGGCCGCCGCCACCCCGCAGGCACCGCCGGCCCCCGCCGAGCAGGCACCAGCGACCGCACTCCCGGCTCCGCCGACGCCCGCGGACCGGCCCGCCACCGCCAGCACCACGTTGCGCCCCGACGGCTACGAGGCCGTCCCCTGCGAGGAGGTGCCGCTCACCCCGATCCGTAAGGCGATCGCCGCCCACATGGTGGCCTCGGTGAGTACCGCGCCGCAGCTCACCGCTCAGGTCGACGTGGACTTCACGCGCCTGGCCGCCGCCCGTGCCGAGGTGAACGCCGAGCGGGCCCGCCAGGGCCGGGACAAGCTCAGCTACCTGCCATTCATCGCCCGGGCCCTGGTGGCGGTGATCGGTGAACACCCCGACATCAACGCCACCTTCACCGACACCCACCTGCTGCGCTGGCGGACGGTGAACCTGGGCATAGCGGTGGACGTGGAGGCCGGGCTCTACGTCCCGGTGGTGCGCGATGCCCAACGCCTCAGCCTGGACGGGATGGCCGAGACCATCACCGACCTCGCCCAGCGCACCAGGGACCGCCGCCTGACCGCGGCCGACCTGCAGGGCGGCACCATCACCATCAGCAATTCCGGCAGCGTCGGCGGTGCGGTCTCCACGCCGATCCTGACCCGCCCGCAGGTGGCCTCGCTCGGCGTGCCCGCAGTGATCCGCCAGCCCGTGGCCGTCACGGGCGACAACGGCGAGGAATACATCGCCATCCGCCCGGTCGCCCGGCTCGGCCTGACCTTTGACCACCGGGCCATGGACGGCTCCGCCGCCCTCCGGGCGCTCAATGCCCTGCAGCACGCCCTGCAGGAATGGCCGGCGGAGGCCTACCGCTGATAAGCCCCCGCCCGCGCGGCTTGGAGCGGGAGGTCAATCCAGCCGCGCGGGTGGGCCACCACCTCGTCCCCGGGCTCGACGCCAACGCATCCGGGCCTGCGTTCTCCTCGACCAGAGGGCGACGCGTGCACGTCGCCTGATCAACCCTCATGGAAGGCTGCGATGACGAAGCTGGCAGGCAAGGTCGCTCTGATCACCGGAGCGGGCCGCGGGATCGGACGGGAGATCGCCCGCAAGCTCGGCTCAGAGGGAGCCCGAGTACTCGTCAACGACCTTGACCGGGAGCCCGCCGAGGAAACGGTCGCCCTGCTGGCGAAGGACGGCATCGAGGCCGCCGCGTTCCCGGGCAGCGTGACCGAGCCGGACTTCGGCGACCGCTTCGTCAAGGCGGCGCAGGACACCTACGGCCGCCTCGACATCATCATCAACAACGCCGGCTACACCTGGGACTCCGTGGTCCACAAGACCACCGACGAGCAGTTCGACGCCATGCTCGACGTCCACCTGCGCGCACCGTTCCGCATCCTGCGAGCCGCCACCGGCGCCTTCCGCGAGGCCGCCAAGCGCGATGCCGAGGCGGGGGAGCGCACCGTCCGCAAGGTCGTCAACATCAGCTCGGTCGCCGGACTCGGCGGCAACATCGGACAGGCCGGCTACGCCTCCGGCAAGGCCGGCGTCGTCGGGCTGACCAAGACGCTCGCCAAAGAGTGGGGCCGCTACCAAGTCACGGTCAACGCGGTCGCGTTCGGGCTGATCGCCACCCGACTCACCGAGGCGCCCGCAGGCACCGGCGCCACCATCGCCCTGGGCCACCCTGTGGGCATGAGCGGCGCCCGCCTCGTTCTGTCCCTCGCCCTCGAACTGCGACGCAGGGGCGGCGGAACCGGAGTGGCCGCCCTGTGCGGGGGCGGCGGTCAGGGCGACGCCCTTCTGCTGAGGAGCTTCACGTGAGCACTCCTGCCCCCATCGGGGCGACCCGGCCGTCGCCCGCCCCGCTCATCAACCCGTCCGTCATCGGCACCTGCACCCCGCCGCACACGGTCCTCGTGGAAGCGGGCCGGCTGCGCCAATTCGCCCACGCCATCGGCGAACGGCGACCCGAGTACATCGACGAAGACGCGGCCCGGGCCGCCTCCCGCCCCGGTCTGCTCGTGCCGCCGACGTTCCTGTTCTGCCTGGAGATGGACCGCCCCGACCCCTGGAGGTGGCTGACCGACATCGAGGTGGACCTGGCCACGGTCCTGCACGCCGAGCAGTCCTTCGTCCACCATCAGCCCGCCTGGTCCGGCCGGCGGCTGACCTTCACCTCCCGCATCACGGACGTGACCGTAAAGGCGGGCGGGGCGCTGCAGTTCGTTGTACGCGAGACGCACGTGACCAACGAACACCGCGCAGTCGTCGCCGACCTGAGCTCCACGCTCGCTGTCGTACGCCCTACGGCTCCCGCTGAGGAGGACAGCCGATGACCGACGCAACAGCACCGCCCGCCGGACGCAACACCGCCGAGGCAGCTGCCGCCCCGCTGGCGACCTTCACCCTGCCCCCCGTCACCCGCACCGACCTCGCCCTGTACGCCGGGGCATCCGGAGACCACAACCCCGTCCACATCGACATCGATGCGGCCATGGCAGCAGGACTCGACGATGTGATCGCGCACGGCATGCTCTCCATGGCCTGGGCGGGACGGGTCCTCGAGCAGGTCACCGGCCCCGGAACCGTTAAGGCCTATCGCATCCGCTTCACCGCTCCGGTCCGGGTCGGCGACAGGCTGACGGTCACCGTGACCCGGGCCGGGGAGCAGCAGCCGGAGGACACCACACCGACCGACGTCGACGTGCTGGTGGCCAACGCCGAGGGACAAGCCACGGCGCGGGGCACGGCCCGACTGTCTCCGCACGCCCTCAGCGCAGCAAGGAGCCCAAGCACATGACCCAGCCCGCACCGACCAGCCAGGCAATCCCCGGCGTGGACTGCGAGCGGCTCGCGCAGTTCCTCACTCGTGCTGCCGGGCCCTGGACACCCCCGACCGAAGCGATGCACGTCTCGCTGCTGTCCGGTGGACGTTCCAACCTCACCTACCGCATCGACTGGGGCCCCCTGTGCTGGGTGCTGCGCCGCCCGCCGCTCGGCCACGTCCTGCAGACCGCGCACGACATGCTGCGCGAGGCGCGCGTGCTCACTGCACTCGGCCCCACCGACGTCCCGGTCCCTCTCATGATCGCCGTATGCGACGACGCGGACGTGCTGGGCGCACCCTTCTACGTCATGGAGTTGGTCGACGGCCTGGTCCTGCGCACCGAGGATGACCTCGCCACACTGAACGGTCCCACCGCCCGCACGCTGGCCCACGGGTTCGTCGACACGCTCGCCGACCTGCACAACGTGTCGCCCGCCGAAGTGGACCTAGCCGGCTTCGGCCGCCCCGAGGGGTATCTGGAACGCCAAGTCAGCCGCTGGAAAAGGCAGTTGGAAGCCTCCGCCTGCCGCACCGTGGCCGGCTTCGGGGAACTGGCCGACGGACTGGCCCGCCACCTGCCCACCACCCAGCGACACAGTCTGGTCCACGGCGACTACCGGCTCGACAACGCCATCTTCGACCCCGATCACCCCGAACGCCCGAACGCCGTACTGGACTGGGAGATGGCCACCCTCGGCGACCCGCTCGCCGACCTGGGCCTGTTCCACCTCTACTGGATCGGCTGGGCAGGTATCGACAACCCGATCGCCGGAACCCCCGGTCTGCATCCGGCCTTCCCCTCCTGGGAGGAGCTCGCCGACCGCTACGCACAGCGCAGCGGTCTGAAGCTGGACGACCTCGACTGGTACATGGCCTTCGCCCACTACAAGCTCGCCGTGATCCTCGAAGGCATCCACTTCCGCCACCAGCAGGGCCTGACCGTCGGCGAGGGCTTCGAAGCGATCGGCACGATGGTGCCCCAGCTCGTCGAGCGCGGTCTCACCCACCTTCACAGCTGACCCCCGCCTGCGACTGCCCACGCTGCCTGACGCCGGCACACGAACGGACACCGAGATGGACTTCTCCTTCGACAAGCGCACCGAGGAACTCCGCGAGAACCTCACCGACTTCATGGCCACGCATGTCATCCCCGCCGAACCCCACTTCGCGGAGCCCCACTTCGCGGAACCCCACTTCGCGGAACCCCACTTCGTCGCCGGTTCCCGCGAACACCCCGGTGCACCCGCCTCCGGCTGGGGACGCCCGCCGGTCATGGCCGAGCTGCGCGACGAGGCGCAACGCCGGGGGCTGTGGAACCTCTTCCTGCCGCACTCACCGCTCGGCGCTGGCCTGTCCAACCTGCAGTACGCGCCCCTGGCCGAGATCACCGGCTGGAGCCCCCGGGTCGCCCCGGAAGCGCTGAACTGCGCGGCACCGGATACCGGCAACATGGAACTGCTGGCCATGTTCGCCACCGATGAGCAGAAGAAGCGCTGGCTGGAGCCGCTCCTCGAGGCGCGTATCCGCTCCGCCTACTGCATGACCGAGCCGGGTCTCGCATCCTCGGACGCCTCCAACATGCGGCTCACCGCACGCCACGAAGGAGACCAGTACGTCCTCAACGGGCGCAAGTGGTGGGCCACGGGCGCCCTTGCCCCCGAGTGCGAACTCCTCGTTGTCCTGGCCGTCACCGACCCCGATGCCGAACCGCGCCACCGGCAGAGCATCCTCCTCGTGCCCACGGACACCGAAGGCGTCCACGTGGTGCGCGGCCTGTCCGTGTTCGGTTTCACCGACGCGGCCCACGGCGGCCACGCCGAAGTGGCCTTCGAGAACGTCCGCGTGCCCGCCACCCACCTGCTGGGCCAGGAGGGAGAAGGCGCGCGCCTTGCACAGGCACGGCTGGGGCCCGGCCGCATCCACCACTGCATGCGGCTGGTGGGGATGGCCGAGCGGGCGCTGGAGCTGATGTGCGCCCGCGCCGAGGAGAGAACCGCCTTCGGGCGCCCCCTGGCGGAGCAGGGCGAGGTGCTGAGCTGGCTCGCCGAGGCCCGGGTGCGGATCGATCAGCTGCGGCTGATGGTCCTTCAGGCGGCGTGGCTCATCGACGAGGTGGGAGCGCGCCAGGCCCGCACCCAGATATCGGCCATCAAGATCGCCGCACCGCAGACCGCCGAGTGGGTCATCGACCGGGCGATCCAGCTGCATGGCGCGGCCGGCATGGCCCAGGACCTGCCGCTGGCGATGCTGTGGGCCCAGGCACGCGGTCTGCGTTTCGCCGACGGCCCGGACGAGGTGCACCGCATGGTGCTCGGCCGCAGAGAGCTGGCACGCCAGCGAGACAAGGCCATCGGCGGAAAGAGAACGCGATGACAACCCGAACGCAACCGGCCGGCGAGCAGCTCGCCTCCTCAACCTTGCCCGTGCGGGTGGAACGCGACGGTGCCGTGGTCCGCCTCGTACTGGCGTCCGCGGAGACAGGCAACGCCTTCGACCTCGACTTCGTCACCGCCCTGCGGCGCGCCGTGGAGCAGATCGTGGAATGGACGAACGAGCCGGATCGCGGCGGCGTTGGCGCCGTGCTGCTGCGGGCCGAGGGCCGCAACTTCAGCGTCGGCGGCGACCTGAAGGCCTTCGTCGCTCAGAGGGACGATGTCGGCGCCTACGTCACGGCGGTCGCCGGTGCCGCACACGCCGCCGTCCTCGGACTCGTGGGACTGTCCGTCCCCGTCATCGCGGAAATCCGCGGCGCCGTCGCAGGCGGAGGAGTGGGCCTGGCGCTCAGCGCCGACCTGGTGGTGGCGGCCCGTTCGGCCAAGCTGCGCCTGGCCTACACGGCCCTCGGCCTCACCCCCGACTGCGGAGCCTCCTGGTTTGTGCCCCGGCTGGTGGGCGAACGCAGGGCCCTCGACCTGGCGTTCACCAACCGCGTCGTGCGTCCGACCGAGGCCGAGCAATGGGGGCTGTTCAACCGGGTCGTCGACGAGGAGGACCTGCCCTCCGTCGCCGAGGAACTGGCCCGCTCCCTGGCGACGGGCCATGTCCACGCGTTGAGCCGAACCAAGCTGCTGGTGCGCGCCGGACGGCTCGACGAACTGCACGATCACCTCGAGTGCGAGGCGGAGTTCATCGCCGACGCCGCCGCCCGCCCCGAAGTCCGGGCGGCGATGCGGCAGTTCCTGGAGGGCTCGCACCGCGGGCGCACCTGACCGGAATGCTTCCGGCGCACGAGAACCGACCGATCACCTTCGCCCTTCTGCCTGCGCCCCGTGCAGGCCACGGACGTATCTCCTCGGAGGCCCCCTTGTCCACCCCTGCAACGACGACCGCGCCGTCCCAGGGCGCTTCTGCGGAGCTGTACCGACCCCAGCACCCCGTCCGCTTCGTGACCGCCTCCAGCCTCTTCGACGGGCACGATGCCGCGATCAACATCATGCGGCGCATCCTGCAGTCGCAGGGGGCCGAAGTGATCCACCTCGGGCACAACCGATCGGTGAAGGAGGTGGTGGATGCCGCGCTGGAGGAGGACGCGCAAGGCGTGGCCATCAGCTCCTACCAGGGCGGCCACGTCGAGTACTTCGAATACCTCGTGGAACTGCTGAAGGAGCGCGGCGCGGGGCACGTGAAGGTCTACGGCGGGGGAGGCGGCGTCATCGTCCCCGACGAGATCGCCCGACTGGCCCACAGCGGGGTCCGCATCTTTTCTCCGGAGGACGGACTGCGGCTCGGGCTCGCCGGAATGATCAGCTCGATGATCGAGGAATGCGACCGGGACCTGTGGAAGGAGAACCCCTCCGACGTTGCTGCGGTATTGGGCGGTGACCGCTCCGCACTTGCCCGTCTGGTCACCGGCCTGACCGCCAGTACCGTGCCGGACCCGGTGCTGCACGCAGTGCATGCGGCGGCCTCCGAGCGCAAGGTGCCCGTTCTTGGCATCACCGGCACCGGCGGCTCCGGCAAGTCTTCGCTCACCGACGAACTGGTCCGCCGGCTGCGCACCGACCAGCAGGACGAACTGCGGATCGCGGTGCTCGCCGTGGACCCGACGCGTCGCCGCGGGGGCGGAGCACTGCTCGGGGACCGCATCCGGATGAACGCCCTGGACGGCGACCGCGTCTTCTTCCGCTCCCTGGCCACCCGGGGCAGCCATGAACTCCCCGACGGCCTGCACGACGCCATCGCCGCGTGCGAGGCCGCCGGCCACGACCTCGTGATCGTGGAGACCCCCGGCATCGGGCAGGGCGACGCGGCTATCGTCCCGTATGTGGATGTCTCGCTGTATGTGATGACACCCGAGTTCGGCGCGGCCTCCCAGCTCGAGAAGATCGACATGCTGGACTTCGCGGACGTGGTGGCCATCAACAAGTTCGAACGGCGCGGCGCGCAGGACGCCCTGCGGGACGTGGGCCGTCAACTGGTCCGCAACCGGGAAGCCTTCGACCTGCGGCCCGAGGACATGCCGGTGTTCGGCACCAGCGCCGCCACCTTCAACGACGACGGAGTGACCGCCCTCTACCAGCGCCTGCGCGGACTGCTCACCGAGAAGGGGCTGCGGACGCGGCCCGGCACGCTCCCGGAAGTCGCGGTGCGGCACTCCAGCGGCGCCGCCCAGATCGTCCCCCCGGCCCGCGTGCGCTACCTCTCCGACATCGCCGACACCGTGCGCCGCTATCACGCCCACACGGCCACACAGACCGCGGCCGCGCGCCGGGTTCAGGTGCTTACCGAGGTGCAGGAGGAGCTGGCCGCAGCACAAGCGGACACCGACGCGGTCGACGCACTGCTGACCACGGCTCGCGAGGCTCTCGACCTGGCCTCACAGCGGCAGTTGGAGGCCTGGCCCGAGACCGTCCGTTCGCACTCCGGGGACGAGCTGGTGGTTACCATCCGTGACCGCGAACTGCGTACTGCCCTCGTGCGCGAGTCGCTGTCCGGCAACCGTATCCCCCGCATCGCCCTCCCGCGCTTCACCGACCACGGCGAACTGCTGCGGTTCCTGCGCGCCGAGAACCTGCCTGGGCGCTTCCCGTTCACCGCCGGTGTGTTCCCCTTCAAGCGTGAAGGTGAGGACCCGGCCCGCATGTTCGCCGGCGAAGGCGACCCGTTCCGCACCAACCGCCGCTTCAAGCTGCTGTCCGCCGACGGCGAGGCCACGCGCCTGTCCACGGCCTTCGACTCCGTGACGCTCTACGGCCGCAACCCCGACGAACGCCCCGACATCTACGGCAAGATCGGCACGTCCGGCGTTTCCGTGGCCACCCTCGATGACATGAAGGCCCTCTACGACGGCTTCGACTTGGTTGGGCCAACCACCTCGGTGTCCATGACGATCAACGGTCCGGCGCCCACGATCCTCGCGTTCTACCTGAACACCGCGATCGACCAGCAACTCGACGCGTTCCGCGCCGAGCACAACCGCGAACCCGTACCCCAGGAGGCGGCCGAGGTGCGCGCCCGCACGCTCGCTTCCGTGCGCGGCACTGTGCAGGCGGACATCCTCAAGGAGGACCAGGGACAGAACACCTGCCTGTTCTCCACGGAGTTCTCCCTGCGGATGATGGCCGACATCCAGGAGTGGTTCATCCAGCAGCAGGTCCGCAGCTTCTACTCGGTGTCGATCTCCGGCTACCACATCGCCGAGGCCGGCGCGAACCCCATCAGCCAGCTCGCCTTCACCCTCGCCAACGGCTTCACCTACGTCGAGGCCTATCTGGCCCGCGGCATGGACATCGACGACTTCGCACCCAACCTGTCGTTCTTCTTCTCCAACGGCATGGACCCCGAGTACACGGTGCTCGGCAGGGTTGCGCGCCGGATCTGGGCGGTGGCGATGCGCGACCAGTACGCGGCCAACGAGCGCAGCCAGAAGCTGAAGTACCACATCCAGACCTCCGGCCGGTCCCTGCACGCACAGGAGATGGACTTCAACGACATCCGTACCACCTTGCAGGCACTCATCGCGATCTACGACAACTGCAACAGCCTGCACACCAATGCCTACGACGAGGCGGTGACCACACCCACCGAGGAGTCGGTGCGCCGGGCCCTGGCCATCCAGCTGATCATCAACCGGGAGTGGGGCCTGGCCATGAACGAGAACCCACTGCAGGGCTCGTTCATCATCGACGAGCTCACCGATCTGGTCGAGGAGGCCGTCCTCACCGAGTTCGCGCGGATCAGCGAGCGCGGCGGTGTCCTCGGCGCGATGGAGACCGGCTACCAGCGCGGCCGCATCCAGGACGAGTCCATGCTGTACGAGCAGCGCAAGCACGACGGCACGCTGCCCATCATCGGGGTCAACACCTTCCGCAACCCGCACGCGGATACCCAGGAGGCCACCGTCGTCGAACTGGCCCGCGCCACCGAGCAGGAGAAGGTCTCCCAGCTTCAGCGCGTACGCGAGTACCAGTCCAGCCACCACTCGCAGGCACAGTCGGCCCTGGCGGCTCTCAAGCAGGCCGCCACCGCCGGGGACAACGTCTTCGCGGTCCTCATGGATGCGGCCCGCGTCTGCTCCCTGCAGGAAATCACCGAGGCGTTCTTCGAGGTGGGCGGCCAATACCGGCGCAACGTGTGAGTCGGCCGGGCCGACGGATCGCTCGGGTGAGGCCGGTCCTGCGTCAGAACAATGGAACCAACGGTTGTTCGGTCCAGATGGTCTTTCCCGAGCGGGTGTACCGGCTGCCCCACCGGTCGGTGAGTTGGGCCACGAGGAAGAGCCCCCGGCCGCCCTCGTCCATGTCGTGGGCCCGGCGAAGCCGCGGGTGGGTGTTGCTCGGGTCCGAGACCTCACAGACGAGAGCACTGTCGCGGATCAGGCGCAGTCCTACCGGCCCGCCCGCATACCGGATGGCGTTGGTGACGAGCTCGCTCACCACCAGTTCGGTCGTGAAGGCCATCTCCTCGAGTTCCCAGGCGGCCAGCTGTCGGCTGGCCCATTGCCGCACGTCCGCGACGACCGACGGATCGGCAGGAAACTCCCGGACCGCCATGTCCTGCGCCGGGACCGCCCGGGTACGGATGAACAGTGCGGTGGCATCATCCACGCAAGGGGCACCGACAAGCTCAGCCATGACGCGGTGGCCCGTGTCCTCCAGGCCACGATCGGCCTGCACCTCGGATTGCAGAGCGCGCCGCAATTGCTCCATGCCGACTTCGATGTCGCCTGACGGGAAGCCCAACAGGCCGTCGGTGTACAGCACGAGCATGCTTCCCGGCTCGAGGTCGATTTCAACGGGCTCGAACGGCAGGCCGCCGATACCGAGAGGCGGGCCGGGAACGATGTTCACGAGCTGAGCGGTGCCGTCCGGCTTCACCAAAACCGGCGGCGGATGCCCCGCGCTGGCGAGCGTGCAGCGGCGTTCACCCGGGTCGTACACCGCATACAGGCAGGTCGTGCCCAGGACCCCATCCGGGCTGGACTGGTCTGCGCGCTGCCGGTCCAGCCGGGCGACCAGATCGTCCAGACAGGCGAGCAGCTCGTCGGGCTCCAGTTCCATGTCGGCCAGGGTCTGGACGGCCGTGCGCAGTCTGCCCATGGCTGCCGAGGCGTAGATGCCGTGGCCGACCACGTCGCCGATGACGAAGGCCGTGCGCACGGAGGGCAGGGTGATGACGTCGAACCAGTCGCCGCCGACCCCTGCGCCTGTGGCCGCGGGTACATACATCCCGACGGTCTCTGCCGCGGTGCTCTCGAACAGGGCAGGGGGCAGAAGGCTGCTCTGCAGTGCAACGGCGGCCCGTTCTTCCCGCAGGGCGCGACGGGCGTTGTCGAGGCTCAGTGCGGTGAGGCAGGCGATCTGCTCGAACACGACGGCGTCATCCTCGTCGAAGGGCGCAGCCGGCCCGTTACGCCACACGGTGACGCCCCCGAGCAGCAGACCTCGGGCATAGAGGGCCACACTCAGCCCCGACTGCGCGTGTTCGGGGAGCACCGACCGGATGAGGTCGGAATCCTCGCCGAGGGTGGCTCTCAGCAGTCCGAGGTCGTTGATCAGGATGGGGCGGCCCTGCTGGAGTTCATGGAGGGCGGGCGAATCCGGCACGGTCGGCGTCTCGGCCCCTGCTCCGGGAAGCCCTGTCTGCCACCCTCCTCCGCGTTGTGCGGCCCCCAGCCTGCGCATGCAGAGCCCGCCGAACCGGACTGCGGCCGGCAGCGCGTCGCCCTCGAGCACGGCTTGGGCGACGTCCACCATGGCCACGTCCGCGAAGCCGGAGCTGGTAACCAGCAGCGTGGCGAGATCCTCAGCAGTCTGCGCGGCATCCAACGAACTCCCGAATCCGGCTGCGGCGCGCAGAAGATCAAGATGGCGGTGGACCCGCTCACGCTCGGCCGTGCTCTGATCCATGTCGCACTTCGCTTCTGCTGGCCGGGACGATCGGGACATCCGGTCAACTGGAACTGTCCAGAAACGTCACTCTCGCTCAGTGGGAAGTATCCCAGAATACGGCCGTGGCACAGGACCGGAGCTGCTGCAGCCGCCGATCTCGCGCCACCTGAGCGCCGGACTTCTCAGGCTTGAGAGAGATCCTGCCGGGACTTGGGCCGTCCGTGGGGGATGAGCAGCCCCACGAGCATGGCCACGAGGGCGAAACCGGCGCACGCGAGGTACGCCACGGTGTAGCCCCTGCCGGTGTAGATGGGGCTGCCTTGGACGAGCTGCCCGACGTTCTGCAGAAGGATCACGTAGACGATCTGGACCGCCACCGTGGAGCCCACCGTCTGCAGGAGCCCGGTCATGCCCGCGGTGATGGCCTGCTGGTCCACGGGCGTGGCCTCGATGACCAGATTCGGCACCGCCGCGTAGGCCAGGCTCGCGCCCGCCGCGAGCACGGTGAAGCCGAGAAGGATCTGCCACTTCTCGCTGTGCGAGAACGCCGTGTACGTGGCGCCTGCGGCCATGATCAGGGAGCCGACGACGGCCGGGAGCCGGGCACCGATGCGGCGCATGTACAGACCCGCGATGAAGCTCGGCACACAGGTGGCGATGCCGGCGGGCACGGTGAACAGCGTCAACTGCATGGCTGTCGATCCGAAGCCGTAGTCACCGCCCAGTACGCGGGGTGTCATGGCCATCATCGGAAGAACGGTCGTGTATGCGCCGACCGCACCGTAAGCGAGTCCCGCCACGATGATGGTCGTGAGCACCGGGCGGCGGGAGACCAGCCTCAGGTCGACCAGAGGTTCGCGGGTCCTTCGCTCCACGATCACCCACACCAGCAGCACCGCGAGGCCGCCGAAGATGCTGCCCAGCGTCCTGGGAGACGACCAGGTCCAGGTGGAGGCCTCGCTGAGGCCCACCAGCACGAGGGTCACGCCGGCGCCGAGGAGGATCACACCGGTCCAGTCGAGCCGGGAGCGCGTGTGCACCCTGGACTCGGGAACAGCCAGCAGTCCCAGGAAGGCGATGGCAGAGAGCGCGACGAGGAGCCAGAACACCGACCGGAACCCGTGCTCGTCCACGAAGTAACCGGCGATGAAGGGCGCACTGATCGTCACCACACCCGTGCCGCCGACGGTGAGGCTGGCCGCGAAGGCGATCCAGCGCTTCGGCAGGATGTCGCGCATCAGCGAGTAGGAGAGTGTGGCCAGTGGCAGCATCAGGCCCTGCAGGGAGCGTCCGACCAGAAGCGTCGGAAAGTTCGGGGCAAGGGCGGCGATGAGACCGCCGGCGATGCCGCCGGCCGCCCCCACCAGCATGACCTTCTTCTTGCCGTGGATGTCTCCGTACTTGCTCATGACCGGCCCAGCCACGGCGCCCACCAGGGTCAGCGACGTGAACACCCAGCCGACCTGCTGGGTCTGGTAGTGGGTCGCGATCTCGGTCACCGCGGGGGTCAGCAGGCTGTAGGAGAGGCTGAGCACCTCCAGTGGCCAGAGCAGTGCGATGAGGGTGAAAATGACAGCGGTCGTAGGCCGCACGGGGGCTCCGGAATCCGGCTCCGGGGTTCCTTCTGTGCCAGGCTCCGTGGTCGGCGGCTCGAACGCCGCTCCCGATTGGGTCTGCGTCATCGCAGGGCTCCGTCGAGGAGTAGGGGAAGGGAATGTGTAGCGGTTCTCGCGTCGGCCCGGCCGGGGCAGGAATACGTTCGTTCCGACAGGGCGGCGACTGGCCGAAACGGATCCCTGCGGTGGGGACACAGTAGGGTCGCACCGGTTGTCGGTCAAGTGATTGAAACACTTGATTTATATATGCGTAACCTCATCGGAGTGGTGCTTGCCGTGTGCATGCAGAAAGCGCCGCACCCCGGGCAGGTGCGGCGCTTGTTCCGTCTTCGGCGGTTCGGCTACTTGCCGTCGCCCGCGGAAGAGGACCTCGGGCGGCGCGGCCGGCGGCGTGGTGCGGTGATGCCGTCGAGAGTCATCACGAGGTACTGCTCCGCCAATTCCTGCAGTTTGAACGGCCCGCTGGGCCGATACCAGCGGGCCGTCGTCGCAATGGCGTCGCGCACGAAGCGGTAGATGACCTTCGCGTTGAGACCCTCGCGGAAGACGCCGTCCTCTATGCCGTCCTCCAACACGCCGGTCCATAGGTTCGCCACTTCCCGCTGCTGGTCATCGAGGTAGGCGAAGCGCGGAAATTCGTGGAGATAGTGCTGCTCGTTCTGCAGCACGATGACCGCGGCGTGATGCCGCTCTATCGACTCGAACGCGGCCTGGACCAGCTGGCTGAAGGTTTCCCGTGCGCCGGCCTCCGACTCGATGATCTCCCTGTAGGCCGCGAGTAGTTCATCGAAGTAACTTGTGAACAGCTCGTCCGCGATGGCTTCCTTGGAGTCGAAGTGGTGGTAAAGGCTGCCCGACAGCACGCCCGCCGCATCGCCGATCGCACGGACGGTGGTTGCCTTGTAGCCGCGCTCCGCAAACAGCTCCGCTGCGATCCGGACCAGTTCGGCGCGCCGCTCCGAATCGGCCGGTGTCGACTTGCGAGTCCGGCGTGCAGTTGATGTGCGCTCTTGTGCGATCCCCTTGGCCACGCGGGCCAGTATCGGCCCCGAACCCAGTGCTGCGCAAATGCTTGCTCAACTCTGTCGTGTCGTGTCCGGCCGGGGTGCGCCGTGCGGCAATATGTGTCGAATCACTTGATTCGATCGGTCGATCGGCTTAAGGTCTCGCCCGTGACCGAGGCGACTTGAGCCGATGGGACCGGCTCTGGGCCAGCCACTCGCACGGTTGCGGCCGCGGCAGAGTACGAGGAGGTACGTATGCCGGGATCAGTGATAGTCGCCGGGGTTCGCACACCGATCGGAAGGGTCGCGGGCAGCCTGCGTGACCATTCCGCCGTCGGGCTCGGCGCGCTGGCTATTGCAGCCGCGGTCCGTGCCGCGGGCATCGACGGCGGCGACGTCGACGCTGTGGTGATGGGTAGCGCAGTGCAAGCCGGAGCGGGTCCCAACCCCGCCAGGCAGGCCGCGGCCGGAGCGGGAATCCCGATGGACGTCCCCGCGACCACCATCAACAAGCTGTGCCTGTCCGGCCTTACGGCCGTCGCGTTCGCAGACCAGCTCATCAGCACCGGCCAGCACGACATCGTCGTGGCGGGCGGCATGGAATCGATGACAAATGCGCCCCACCTCATTCCGCCGCCGCGCCGCCGAACTGCCGACGTGCAGGCCACGGACGCGCTGGACCATGACGCCCTGCGCTGTGCCTTCGACGGGGAGCCCGCCGGGATCGCCACGGAGCGCTACCAGACCCGGTTCGGCATCCCGCGCGGGCAGCAGGACGACTTCGCCGCTCTTTCTCACGCCCGAGCTGTAGCCGCCGGCAAGGCGGGCCTGCTGGCCGAGGAAATCGTCCCCGTGGCCATCGCGCCCTTCTCCGACCGCCAACTCGTTGAGCACGACGATGGCGTCTGGCCTGACCCCCTCGCGGAAGGATCGCCTGCTCCCCATGACGGCCTGCTTCAGAACGACCAGGGGATCATCCCCGGCGACTTCGCCGCACAGCCCTCCGACGGCGGCTGCGCCATGGTCTTGATGAGCAGGGAGCACGCAGAACGCCGCGGGCTTGGCTGGCTCGCCGAGATCGGCGCCTATGGAGTCACAGCCGGTACTGACCCCTCGCTCTTCGGGCAACCGGCGGCCGCCGCCCACGACGCACTGCGCCGGGCGGGAGGGCTCACGGTGGGGGACGTCGACCTGTTCGAGATCAATGAAGCCTTCGCCGGCGTGGTCATCGCCTCCATGCGCGATCTCGGCCTCACCTCGGAGCGGGTCAACGTCAACGGCGGCGGCATTGCCCTGGGGCACCCCATCGGCATGACGGGCGCCCGCATGATCCTGACCCTTGCCCTGGAGCTACGCCGGCGCGGAGGAGGCATGGGTGTCGCCGCGCTCTCCGGAGGCGGAGGACAGGGAGACGCCGTCCTGCTGCGCGCTCCCGGAACGCGCCCAGGCACAGCGGCCCGGGAAGCAGGGTGCTGTGCTTGAGACGGAGCGTCACAGGGCCGTCGCCCCGCCGTCGATCGTGAAGGCCGCACCCATGATGTACTCGGCCTCGGGGGCGAGTAGATAGGCGACGAGCTTCGCGACCTCCTCAGCGCTGGCCCACCGTCCAGCAGGAGTCGCCTCGACCACCTCCTTCACCATGTCGCGGTAGGGAAGATTCATGGGGGTTGCGATGTAGCCGGGACACACTGCGTTCGCACGGATGCCGTGCGTTCCATACTCCACCGCAAGCCTCTTCGTCAGCCCTACCAGCCCGTGCTTCGCTGCCGTGTAGGCAACCCCGCCACCGCTGGCGACCAGCCCTGCCATCGACGCAACGTTGACGATCGCTCCCCTCGAGCGCTCCAGCATCGATGGCAGCACCGCCTGGCTGGTGAGGAACGGGCCGGTCAGGTCGACGGACAGCACCCTGTGCCACTGCTCGAGAGGCATCTGGTGGCACGGCGTTGCGTCGTCTGGAACTCCGGCCACATTGCACAGGAAATCGATACCGCCCGTCTCTTCGATGATCGTCCCGACCGCTCGGCCGACCCCCTCAGCGGAGGCGACGTCCGCCGTCACCGCCACGTGGCGATTGGCGTCGCCCGCCAGCTCGCCCAGCGTCTCGTGCATCGGTGCCGTGTGGATGTCGAGCAGCGCCAATCGCGCCCCGCGCGCTGCCAGTTCGATGGCGACGGCACGGCCGATGCCGGAAGCGGCGCCGGTCACCAATGCGGTGCGATCTTCGAAACCCATCACGGTGATGGCCCCTTCGGCTCGCTGAGGCAAGGCCCGGCCCGGCCCGTCACTTGACCTCGGTGGACCGGTTGTCTCTCCATATTTAACCAAGCACTTGCTTGTGTCTAGACGAGCGCTTGCTCAAGTCGTAGTCTCCCGGCATGCCACTCGTCGATAGGGACATCACGGACGGCTATGCACTGGGCATCGACGTCGGCGGCACTTTCACGGACATCGTGCTCGCCGGACCGCATGGCCAGGTCGCCGTCACCAAGTGTTTGAGTACGCACCACGACCCCACGGAAGGAATCCTGCGTGGGGTTCAGTCGGCGCTGTCCGACGCCCGAGTGGCGCCCGCCGCGGTCACCAGGGTCGTCCACGCCACCACGCTGGCCACCAACGCGATCCTGGAACGTAAGGGCGTGCGTGTCGCCTACGTGACGACTCAGGGTTTCCGCAGCATGCTGCCGCTCGGGCGGTATGCGCGGGTTGAAGAGGACCGGTACGACATCCACTTCGCCCCGCCCGCCCCGCCGGTCGAGCCGGCCCGCTGCTTCGAGGTGCCCGAGCGGATTGACCACCACGGCAGCGTGCTGGTTCCGCTCGACGAGAGGGCCGTGCGGCAGGTCGCCGAGCGGATCGCGGCAGCAGGTACCGACGCGGTCGCAGTCTGCCTGCTGCACTCCTACTCGAATCCGGAACACGAGCGACGCGTCTCGGGGATCCTCCGAGAGATCCTGCCGCCCGACACCGCCGTTGTCGTCTCCTGCGACATCTGGCCCGAACTGCGCGAGTACGAACGCGCCACCACGACTCTCATGTCCGCCTACGTCGGCCCCGTCATGGCCCGCTACCTGCGCAGGCTCCAGTCCCGGCTGTCCGACCTGGGTATCCAGGCAGGCGTCCAGGTCATGGAGTCAGGCGGCGGAGTGATGTCCGCCGACCTGGCCGGACGCCGTGCCGTGGCCACCATCGAATCAGGCCCGGCGGCCGGGGTAATCTCCGCGCGAACCACCGGACTCGCCGCGGACCGGCCTGACGTCATCTCCTTCGACATGGGCGGCACCACCGCCAAGGCCTGTGTGATCCGGGACGGCCGCCCCGACGTGACCCGTGAGTTTCACGTCGGTGGCAAGGGCAGCTTCGGCGGCAGGCGCGCCGGCACCGGCGTACCGATCAAGACCCCCGCCATCGACCTCGCCGAAGTCGGCGCCGGCGGCGGGTCGATCGCCTGGGTGGATCAGGCCGGCACCCTGCACGTGGGCCCCCGCTCCGCAGGCTCCCAGCCCGGGCCGGCCTGCTACGGGCTGGGTGGCACCGAACCGACCGTGACCGATTGCAATCTCGTCCTCGGCTACCTGGATCCCGACGCCATCGCCGGCGGCACCCTTGCCCTGCGCCGGGACCTCGCCGAACAGGCCGTCGAAGCGGCGCTGGCCGGACCACTGCGCACCGACCGTGCCGTCGCGGCCCATGCGGTCCACGAGATCGCCAACGCCACGATGGGCGGCGCCGTACACGTCGTCACGGTCCAGCGGGGGATCGACCCGCGCGGCTTCGCCGTTGTCGCCTTCGGCGGGGCAGGCCCGATGCACGCTGCACGTGTCGCCGAGCGCTTCGACATCGACACCGTCATCGTCCCGCCCTCCTGCGGCGTCGGCTCAGCAGTAGGACTCCTGGTCACCGACCTGAGCACCGACCGGGTCCTGACCCGACCCACCGCGCACGCGGACGCCGACCTCGACACGATGCAACGTACCTTCACCGACCTGGCCGCCTCGGCCGCGCAGGATCTCGGAGTCCGTCTGGACGATCCCGACGTCGAGGTGCACCGCGCGGCCGACGTCCGTTTCACCGGGCAGGCACACGAACTCACCGTCCAGATCCCGGGCACCAGCATGACCAAGACCGACCTCGACGAGGCGGCAGACCGGTTCCATGAGGAATACCGCCGCGCGTACGGCATCCAACTGCGCGGGCCCGTCGAGTTCGTCAGCTACCGAGTGCGCGTGACTCGCGTGGTGCCCAAGGTGCCGGTGAGCCGCAAACCGCTGGCCGCCGACCACGAGTCGGCCCGCATCGCCGAACGCGCCGTCTGGTTCCGCGAGCACAACGGCTATGTGCAGACGCCGGTCCACGACCGGGCACGCTTGTACCTCGGCGACGACTTCGACGGCCCGGCCATCGTCCAGGACGCCGAGTCCACCATCGTCGTACCGCCCGGCTGGTACGCGCACATCGACGCCGAAGCCAACGTCGTCCTGACCAAGACCGCGAGCCGAGCTGAGGGAACCCGATGACGGACACACTGACCGCAGAGGTTCTGCGCAACGCCCTGTCTGTGGCCGCCGAGGAGGCGAGCATCGTCGTGGTGCGCTCGGCCTACTCCACGTTCATCGTGGAAGGCTCCGACGCCTCGGCCGCCATCCTCGACAAGCAGGGCCGGCTCATCGCCCACTCCGTCGCCACCACCCTGATGAACAGCATGGCCCTGTCGGTGGCCCTGCCGTGCGTCATCGAGGACTTCCCGCTGGAGTCGATGCGCCCCGGCGACGTCTTCATGACCAACGATGCCTATCGCGGCGGCATCCACACCAATGACCTGCTCGTCTTCCGCCCCGTCTTCGTCGACGACCAGGTCGAGTACTTCACCGCCACACTGATCCACGTCTCGGACCTCGGCGGCATCTCGGCCGGCGGCATGGCCACACTCGCAAACGAGATCTTCCTCGAAGGACTGCAGCTGCCTCCGGTCCGGGTCGCCACCGCCGCAGGCACCGACGACCAGGTCATCCGCATCCTGGCACTCAACAGCCGCACCCCGGACAAGGTGCTCGGCGACGTCCGAGCCCTCATCGCCGGTACCGCCGTCGCCGCCAGCCGCGTCGACGAACTCCTCACGGAATACGGGCCGGCGGAGTTCCGTCAGGGCATCGACGACTACCTCGACCACACCGAGCAGCGCACGCGGACCGCACTGAGCCAGTTCCACGGCGGCACCTACCGCAGCGAGTACGTCATCGACGACGACGGCATCCACCCGGACACCTCCTACAAGGTGCGGGTCGCAGTGACGCTCGGCGACGGGAAGGCCGTCCTCGACTTCGAAGGCACCGACGCCCAGGTGCCGGCGGCGATCAACTCCAGCCTCTCCCAGTCGCTGGCAGCCGCAGTGTTCGCGGTCCGCTGCTTCCTGGACCCCAGCATCCCCATGAACGACGGCTGCCTGCGCGTACTCGACGTCCGCCTCCCTGAGGGCTCGCTGCTCAACGCGCAGTCCCCCTATCCGTGCGGCGGACGCTTCATCCCCTGCTACGCCGCCATGGAAGCCATCTGGCAGGCCCTGTCGGACGCCTTCCCCGAGCGGGCCATCGCCGCCTCAGGCATCCTGCAGCCCTTCACCATCGCCGCGCACGATGCGCCGTACTGGATTCATCTGGCATACGACTTCGGCGGCGCCGGCGCACGCAGCGGCCGGGACGGACCCGACGCCACCGGCATCCACTTCGGCCTGGGCCGCAATTCCGTACCTCAGGTCGAACCCGTCGAGAGCCGCTGCCCGTTCGTAGTGGAAAGCATGGAGTACGTCGCCGACTCCGGCGGCGCCGGGCGCTGGCGGGGGGGCCTGGGCACCCGGACGGTCTTCCGCCTGCACGCGGACGCCCACATCACCACGCGGGGGGACCGGCTGCTGAACGCGCCGCGCGGACGAGACGGCGGTGCAGCGGGTGCGCTCGGTGGTTTCTACCGGCTCACCGCCGACGGTGGAAAGCAACGGCTGCCGTCCAAGATGAACAACGAGCGCTTCCAGGTCGGCGAGGCATTCGTCGTCGAGACCAGCGGCGGTGGGGGAATCGGGCAACCGGCCGCGCGCGACGTGGAGCTGGTGCTGCGCGATGTGGCTGACGGCCGGGTGACAGCCGCAGCCGCCGCCCGGGCATACGGCGTCGTCCTGACCCCGGGCGGCGAGGTCGATGAGGAAGCCACCCGCGCATCCCGCGCCGCAGACAACCCCTGACGACCGTCCACGCACCGTGATCCGCCGGTGCGGTAGCGCGTGCGTAGAAGAACACCCCATACGCAAGGGAGACCGATGAAGTTCTCGATGATCTTCGAAGCCCAGACGGCCGACTCCTCGCCCGAGGCCGAGCAGCAAGTACTGTGCGACTGCGTGGAACAGGCCGTTCTCGGTGAGGAGATGGGCTTCGACCGGGTGTGGGCCGTCGAACACCACGCGCTGGAGTGGTACGCCCACATGAGCGCGCCGGAGATCTTCCTGACCTGGGTGGCGGCGCGGACCTCCCGCATCCGCATCGGGCACGGCGTGGTGTGCATGCCGTTCAACTACAACCACCCCGTGCGGGCCGCCGAGCGCGCGGCCATGCTGGATGTGCTGTCGGGCGGCAGGGTCGACGTGGGTGCGGGACGGGGCGCCACTCTCCAGGAAATGGCGCTGTGCAACGTCGACCCGGAGCAGACCTACGCCGAGGTGGACGAAGCGCTGCGCCTGATCGGCTCCGCCTGGCAGAATGAGACCTTCGAGTGGCACGGCGAGCTGCTCGACATCCAGCCCCCGGAGGGCAAGTACCACAAGATTCTTCCGCGCCCGGTGCAGACCCCCCATCCGCCGCTGTACATGGCGTGCACCAAGCGGGAAACCGTCAGACTGGCCGCCGAATACGGTGTCGGAGCGCTTGTCATGGGCTTCGCCGGGCCGGACGAGATCCGCGTCTACCGCAAGATCTACGACGAGGCGATCGCGGCGCGCACACCGGAGAAGATGGTCTCCACCGTCGCCAACGACTCACTGGTCGCGCTGTGTCCGACCATCGTCCTCGACGACGTGGAAAGCGCCCGCCGCTACGGCGTCCGCGGGCAGCGCTTCTTCGCCGAATCCATCGCCTACTGGTACGGCGGGGGAGAGCCCCCGACGCTCGAGTTCGGCGACGACCCCCTGGGCGACCTGGAACGGCGCAAGGAAGAGCACATCTCCCGCCTGCACGAGGCCAAGATCCCGGTCAACCCCGAGACCGGGGCCACGTTCAACGTCAACCACGCCTACGGCGACGCCCAGCAGGCCATCGACTACGTGCAGCAGCTCGTGGACGCGGGCGCGGACGAAATCATGTGCCTGATCCAGATGGGCCTGGTGCCGCAGGACGTGTGCCTGGAAACCATCCGGCAGTGGGGCGAGACCGTGATCCCGCACTTCCGCAACCAGAAGAAGGCCTGAGCACCATGCCGACACTGGCGGGCAGGGCCGCACTGATCACCGGGGCGGGCCGGGGACAGGGGGCAGCCGAGGCGCGCCGCTTCGTCGATGCAGGAGCGCGCGTGATCGTCACCGACGTACTCGTCGATGAGGGCAAGGCGGTCGCCGCGGAACTGGGCGACCACGCCGTGTTCGTCCCTCTCGACGTGTCCGACGCCGAGCAATGGCGTCACGCGGCGGCGACCGCGGTCGCCGCCTTCGGCCGCCTGGACATCCTGGTCAACAACGCCGGGATCTACGGCACACGGCCACTGCTGGAGGAGACCGCCGAGCGGCTGGAGCGGTTCTACCGGATCAACACCATCGGTGCCCTCCTGGGCATCCAGGCCTGCACCGGGGCGATGCGCGAAAGCGGCGACGGCTCGATCGTCAACATCTCCTCCACGGCAGGCCTGGTCGGCTACCCGGGGCACGCCGGGTACGGCGCCACCAAATGGGCGCTGCGCGGCCTGACCAAGACCGCCGCGCTCGAACTCGCGCCGTACCGCATCCGCGTCAACTCGGTGCATCCCGGCGTGATCGACACACCCATGGTCGCGGGCGCGCTGGCCGGCTCCGGCGCCGACTTCCCGCACGTCCCCCTGCGCCGCGCCGGACAGGCCGAAGAGGTTGCCAACCTGGTGCTCTTCCTCGCCTCCGACTCGTCCGCGTACATCACCGGAGGCGAGTTCACCATCGACGGCGGTGCCCTGACCGGCCCTGCCGTCCCGGACGAGGGGTGACGCCATGACGCTGGACGCAACATCAGCGGCGATCGTCGCCCAGATCGATGTCGTCATGTCCCGGGTCGGCACGGAGATCACCGACGCGTCACAGGCGCGGGCCCTGATGGCCACGCCCCCCGGGGCACTCGCCGATCCGACCCCCGTCGGCTCGGTGGCCAACCGAACCGTCCCCGGCCCCCAGGGCCGCCCGGTGCCGGTCCGTATCTACCGACCGCTGGACGAACCGGCCGACCCGCCGCCCGTCATGGTCTTCAGCCACGGGGGCGGCTGGGTCTTCGGCGACTTGGACGGGCATGACGACATCTGCCGTCGCCTGGCCAACCGCATCGGCTGCGTGGTCGTCTCCGTCGACTACCGGCTCGCTCCTGAACACCCCTTCCCCAAGCCGCTGGAAGACGTCTACGCGGTGCTGGAATGGATCGGACAACAGGGCGACAGCCTGCTCGCCGACACGGAGCGCCTGGTCCTGGCCGGCGACAGCGCGGGTGGGAACCTGGCCGCCGCGGCGGCACTGCTCGCCAGGGACCGGGGCGGCCCGCACGTGGCCTTCCAACTACTGATCTACCCCGTGCTCGACGCCGACTTCACCCGCCCCTCCTACGTCGAGAACGCCAAGGGATACCTGCTCACAGCTGACCACATGCGCTGGTACTGGGATCAGTACGCCGCCGCGTCGGCCCGGACACAGCCGTACGCAGCGCCACTGCAGGCACCTGATCTTTCAGGCCTGCCCCCTGCCCACGTCATCACGGCGGAGTACGACGTACTGCGCGACGAGGGCGAGAACTATGCCGAGCGGCTGCGTGAGGCCGGCGTGCCGGTCAGCATGCAGCGCTATCCAGGGGCCTTCCACGGCTTCTTCGGATTCGGGGCCCTGCTGCCGATCGCCCGCGAGGCGTTCGGTGAGGCCGTGGCCCAGGTACGGGCGGTACTCCACCGCTTTTGACGGGTTGTCAACTACCGCAGTCTGGTCGTGAAGTGAGAGAGGCCAGCATGTCACTGTTCATTGGATTCATCCTTACCGGCCTCGTCTCCGGAGCGATCTATGCGCTCATGGCGTCCGGCCTGGTGTTGTCCTACACCGCCTCGGGCATCTTCAACTTCGCCCTGGGCGGCATCGGCTTCGTCAGCGCGCTGACGTACTTCGAACTGCACACCGGCATGGGCATGTCGGTGATTCCAGCGGCCGTCATCGCCATCTGCATCGTCGGCCCGCTGATCGGTCTGGCCCTGCACAGACTGATGTTCAACGAACTGTCCCGGTCCGGTGAGGTGGCACAGATCGTTGCCACCATCGGCCTGTTGGTCGCCCTGCCCTCGCTCGCCCTGTTCGTCGTCGAGCAGTTGATCAACGCATTCCACGTCGGCCTGACCGACCCGACCAACCAGTACTCGGTTCCAGGACTCGGCCCGTCCCCGGCGCGTCACTGGAAGCTGTTCGCGGGGGTAAGCGTCGACTCCAACCAGCTCATCACCTTCGTCGCCGCCGCCATCGTCGCGATCGGACTGTGGTTCCTGCTCCGCAAGACCTCCCTCGGTCTGGCCATGCGCGCCACATCGGACCGCCGAGCACTGGCCGCGCTGCGAGGCATCGACCCGGACCGTGCCTCGGCGGCTTCCTGGATGCTCAGCTGTCTCCTGGGCGGACTGGCCGGAGTCCTCGCCGCTCCCGTCCTCGGCCTGGACGCGGGCAGCTTCACCGTGCTCCTCGTTCTCTCCGCCACGGCCGCCGTCTTCGGACGTCTGCGATCCGTGCCGGTGACCTTCGGCATCGGCCTGCTGCTCGGCGTCATCCAGAACCTGGTCGCCGGGTACGCCGACTTCGCCGGCGGCATCCCTGGCTTCCGCTCCTCTTTCCCCGTCCTGCTGCTCTTCCTCGGGCTGCTGTTCTTCAACCGCTCCCGACGCCGAGTCGCCGGGTCCGTCGCCGAGGACGCGCCTCCGCCCGACTACCTGGCCGACCTGCCGCCCTGGCGCCGGATACTGCCCTGGGTGGCCACGCTCCTCGTCCTACTCGTCTGGCTGTTCACCTTCGCCTCGGACTTCTGGGCCGGGCTCGCCGCACAGGGCCTCGCCTTCGGCCTGATCTTCCTGTCGTTCGTGATCGTGACCGGCATCGGCGGCATGGTCAGCTTTGCGCAGGCCACCTTCGTCACGGCCGCAGCCCTCACCACCGGGGCGCTCACCACACATGGCGTGCCATTCGGCGGCGCGGTCCTAGCCGGCGTGCTCACCGCCGCCGTGTTCGGGGCCCTCGTCGCACTCCCGGCCCTGCGCCTGGGCGGACGCGTGCTGGCACTGTCGACCCTGGCCCTTGCCATGATCGGCGACAAGCTTCTCTTCCAGCTCGACTGGATGACGAACAATCAACTCGGCTGGGACCTACCAACGGTGGCTGTAGCGGGCGTCAGCCTCACCGACCCCCGGGCGATGACGGTGTTCCTGCTGCTGGTGGCCGGGATCGTTTCCCTCGGGATCATCAACCTGGAACGGTCTAGCACCGGTCGCGCCATCCTCGCAGTGCGCAGCGCCCCGGCCGCGGCCGCGACGCACGGCATATCGGCGACCCGGACCAAACTCGTGCTCTTCATGTCATCGGCGGCCGTCGCCGGACTGGGCGGTGTGCTGGCCGCGATGTACAACGGCCGGATCATCAACACCGACTACCCGGCGTTCGCCGGATTCTTCTGGCTCGCCGTCGTCGTGGTCCAGGGGGTGCGAAGAGTCGGGCCGGCACTGCTCGCCGGACTCCTGGTGGCGATGGCACCGCAGGTGTTCTCCTACGTCACCGACTCGCCGCACATCCCCAACATCCTCTTCGGGGTGGGTGGGATGGTGCTGGCCAAATATCCGGACGGCGCCGTCTCCCAGTTCTCGGAGATGCGCCACAGGCGACGCCAGCGCAAGCGCGCCCAAGGCGTCGACACGGCTGAGACGGTTCCCGCGCCGACCACCCCGGTGATGAAGGTGACCGAACCCGCCTCCGCCTCCGCGGTCCCCGGACAGCCCGCCGAGCCCGCGGTTCTCGAACTCCGGGGAATCGACGCCGGCTACGGGCAGGTGCCGGTGCTGCGGGGCGTCGACCTCGTCGTGCGCCAGGGTGCCGTGGTCGCCCTGCTCGGCACGAACGGCGCCGGCAAGTCCACCACGGTCAATGTGGTCACTGGCCAGGCCGCCGCCGTGACCGGCGGGCGGGTCATCTTCGACGGCACCGACGTGACGGCGTGGCCCGCCCACCGCCGGGCCCGGGCTGGACTGTTCACCGCGCCAGAGGCCCGAGGCGTGTTTCCCGGCCTGACTGTGGAGGAGAACCTCGGCACCTGGCTGCGCGACGCGGACGAGATCGCCCAGATCTACGACCGCTTCCCGATCCTCGCCGAGCGCCGCCGCGGACCCGCCGGAGTCCTGTCAGGAGGAGAGCAGCAGTTGCTGACCCTCGCCCCGGTCCTGGTCAGGCCACCGAAGCTGATCGTCGCGGACGAGCCGGCCCTCGGCCTGGCGCCGCGGGTAGTCGACCAGATCTTCGAGGTGTTCGGGGAGCTGCGAGACCGCGGTGTCTCTCTGCTCCTGGCCGAGGAGAAGGTGCATGACGTCCTGGCCATTGCCGACGAGGTCGTCTGCCTCGCCACCGGACGCGTGACCTGGTCCGGTCCGCGGCAGGCGGCCGACGAGCCCCGACTCGCCGAGGCCTACCTGGGAATCGAAGCCGAACCCCCGACGAACCGGAACACGGTACAGGCATGAAGACAACAGTTGACAAGCGGCAGTCACCCGATGCGACGTCCGCCAGCACCCCGGCCGCCCTGGAGATCGAGGACCTCACGGTCCGCTTCGGCGGCGTCCGCGCGGTGTCCTCCGTGTCACTCCGGGCCGCCCCCGGGGAACTGCTGGGCCTCATCGGGCCCAACGGAGCCGGCAAGACAACGCTCTTCGACGCGGTGTCCGGGCTGAACCGGCCCGCCTCCGGACGCGTGCTCCTCTCCGGACGAGACGTCACCCGCGAATCGGCCCTGGCCCGCTCCCGGTTGGGACTGCGCCGTACCTTCCAACGACAGCAGGTCTTCGGTCGGCTCACCGTGCTGGACAACCTGCTGGCCGCGCTGGAGTGGCACGGCGGAGGAGGCGGCTTCATGGCGGACGTCCTGGCACTGCCATCCCGCCGCCGGCACGAGCGCAGCCGCCGCGAGCAGGCGGAGGAGACCCTGCGCGAGGTCGGACTGTGGGAGCAGCGCGACGCCTACGCTGGCCATCTGCCCGTCGGCCTCGCACGCATGATGGAACTGGCCCGCGCCGTGGTCGATGAACCGTCCGTGCTGCTCCTCGACGAACCGACCTCAGGACTCGACGACACCGAGGCCGAACGTCTCATTGGAGTCGTCCACCAACTCACCGAGAAGCGCTCCACGGCCGTCCTCCTCGTCGAGCACGACGTGCGGTTCGTCATGAATAACTGCGGGCGCGTCGTCGTGCTCAACCTGGGCGAAGTGCTCATGGAAGGCACGCCCGAGGAAGTGGCAGCCGACCAGTCGGTGCGAACCGCATACCTGCGGGGATGACACGAGACAGGAGGAAACCCGTGAGTGATGCCCCCGACCTGAAGGGCAGAACGGCCTTGGTGACCGGGGGAGCGGGCGGCATCGGAGCCGCGATCTGCCGGGAACTCGCCGCCGCGGGGACCCGTGTGCTGATCGCCGACGTCGACGAGGCCGGAGCCCGCCGCGTGGCCGACGAGCTGCCCGACGCCGTCCCGCTCGTCGTTGACCTCGACGACCAGCACGACGTGGCCGCGCTCGGCCGCGACGTGATCGACCGGTTCGGCGGTGTCGACATCCTGGTCAACAACGCAGGAGTCAGCACGGTCGAGCCGTTCGCCCAGAGCGACCCGGCCTCCTGGGACCGCATGTGGCGTATCAACCTGCGGGCACCGATGCTGCTCTCCCACATCCTCCTGCCGGGGATGCGGGAACGCGGCTGGGGCCGGCTTGTGTTCATCTCCACCGACGGCGCCCGCGCCGGAGCCGGCGGCGAAAGCGTGTACGCCACGTGCAAGGCAGGACTGTTCGGTCTGGCCAAGACCCTCGCCCGTGAAGCCGCCCGGCAAGGCGTCACCAGCAACGTGGTGTGCCCGGGTCTGGTCGACACCCCGATGCTGCGCAAAGTCGGCGAGGAACGCCCTGGAATGATGCAGGCGCTCCTGCGCACGGTGCCGGTGCGCCGGGCCGGCCAACCGGACGAGGTGGCAGGCCTGGTTACCTATCTCAGCGGTGACTCGGCGGCCTACCTCACCGGCCAGACGATCAGCGTCAGCGGCGGCGTCACGATGGCGTGACTGTTCACACCACAGGAGACAAGCGATGGACGACCTGCACGCCGCCGCTCCGGCCGAGAGCAACTGGGGCCGCTGGGGCGAGGACGACGAACGGGGAGCAGCCAACCTCCTCACCCCCGAGGCCATCCTGGGCGCCGCCGGGACCGTGCGCGAAGGACGACTGCTCAGCCTCGGAATGCCCATCCGCGGCTCGACCTCCGGTCCGGCCCAGGCATCGGTCCCACACCTGCCCGGGCGGCCGCTGCCTCAGCACTTCATGTCCGTCGACGGTGCCGACTACCTGGCCGGGGCACGGCTGTTGAACGGGGTGATCGGTGTGGCTGACGACGCCCTTATGATCTCCCACCACGGCACGACCACGCACATGGACGCCCTGTGCCACATGTGGCGCGGCGAGACGCTGTACAACGGTCACTCCGCCGCCCGGGTCCGCTCCTACGGGGCAACTCGCTGCGGCATCGAGAAGGCTGGCCCCCTTGTCACGCGCGGTGTCTTCTTCGACGTGCCGGCCCACCTCGGCGTGCCCCACCTGGATGAATCGGTCAGGATTGGAGCCGACCTCCTGCGGGACGTCGCGAAAGAACAGGCCATCAGTCTGCGCCCAGGAGACGTAGCCGTCATCCGCACCGGTTGGCCCACCGTCTACGAGGTTGACCGCGCGCGTTATCAAGGGGGCCAGCCCGGCTTGAGCCATGACGGTGGCCTGTGGCTCGCCGATCACGATGTCGCCGCTGTGGCCTGTGACAATGCCGCGGTGGGAGCCCTGGCCATGGACGGCAGCTTTGACGTGGGCCCCGATGAGGACCTCCACCTGCTCTTGCTGTGGAGTCGGGGTATCTACCTTCTGGAGATGCTCTGGCTCGAAGAGCTCGCCCGCGCGGGTCGCCACGAATTCCTCTTCATGGCCGCCCCATTGGCCCTCGAGGGCGGAACGGGCAGTGCGGTCAACCCGGTTGCGGTTCTCTGAGCGATTCACCGAGAACCCATACCGAGCAGCAGGCTGAGGACAAGTCTCATCGGCTCCATGCGGACCGCTGGCCTCGGGCCAGCGGTCCGAGCGACTCAGATCGTCAAAACCAATCGGTCGATCCCTCGAGCGAGGGCGAGATCCTTGCCGGTGACACCGCCAGAGTCGTGTGTTGTCAACCCAAAGGTGATGCGTCGCCATCGGATGTCGATGTCCGGGTGATGGTTCAGTGCCTCGGCCAGGACACCGACCCGGTGGACGAGATCCACACCGGTCAGGAAGCTCGGGGCTTCGATCGTGCGGGCTATCCGGGATGTGTCGCCGGACCAGCCGGGAAGAGATGCGAGTTCCTTGGACAAGAATTCTGAGGTCAGGGGCGCCTGATCGCTCACCTTGAACCGTCCGAGGCGGAGACGGATCCAGGGACGGCACGCGGAACGATGCCGATGCTTTCCCTCACCGCTTCGATGGGTTGATCGAAGAGCTCCTCAAGCCTGAAGGACAGGAACGGCTTTGCTGCGTATCCGCGGCTGTACCCTTCGATGAATGCCCGGATCTGCAAGCGCGCGTCCTCGGGGTTCTTGAGCGCGGCATGCAGAAATACGGCTGACTCCTGTATGACGCTGTGGATCATCAAGATGCCGCCACCATCTGGGTGGTATCGGTCCTGCTGGCCGAAGTAGAACCCCGTGATGGCCGTCTCGTCCAGAATGCTTGTGTCGTAACCGGTCAGGGTGTGGACGAGGTCGTGGGTCTGCATCAGACGGTCCCGCATGTACAGCGCGTCGCTCGTCACCTCGACCGGTTCGTAGAACTGTGGTGCCAGACCGTTGTCCCGCATGTGTCGGGCGTACGCGTGCCCCAGGGTGCCTTCGGGGAGCATCAGCAACGCGTCGAGGTCATGGGGAGCCGGCTGATACACGAAGCACGCCGAGCAGCACGGTCCACGGGCCCGGATCCGAGGGCTGGAGCCGCGCGGCGCGGTGGTAGGCCGCGATGATGGCCTGCCGGTCGTCGTGCCGTCCGCGTCGGCGTCCGTGGAGCAGAGCCGCCCATGCGTGGAGCAGCAGTAGATCGGCGTTTTCGGGTCGGCGGCGAGACCACGGATGGATGGTGGAGGGTGTGACCGTCGTGGCAAGGACGGTGAACCAGTGGGTGCGCCGGTCCCGGTCCTGGTGGCCCGCCTCGTGGAGCAACTCCTCCACCAGGTCGATGTGCATGTCGAGTAACCCGGGTCCGAGGTCAGCCGACCCGGCGCCTGAATGTCACGGACAATAGCAAGCAAGCGCTTGGTGTGCACCGTAGTACCGGGAGTGATGGCTGGCGGATGCCACGAGTTCGCGCACCCATGGTTTCCACCCCGAAGGGTCGATCTCAGCGGAACGCCGGGATGACCTCCTTGGCGAAGAACCGCAGCGTCTTCTTCATCTCGTCGAGGGGAATCGGGCGCGTACTGCCGAAGTCGCACATCAGCTGGGAGTAGCCGAACTCCTGGAGCATGCGGATCTGGGAGATGACCCGCTCGGGGTCTCCGATCACCTCCAGCTGCTCCCACCGGAAGTCGTTGTCGACCGCGCCGCCCTTGAGGTAGCGGTCCTGCCAGTACTCGAAGCCCTTGGCGACCTGGCCCGTAGCCGAGTCGATCGGGGCGCTCTGGGCGTTGAAGATGCGGGAACGGTCGAAGAGCTTCTCGAAGCGCTCCTGGTCGGCCCGTGCCTGCTCGACGGTGGGGGCGACGTACACCGCGCGCGTGATCACGAGTTCGATGTCCGCGTCGTCATGTCCTGCGGCGGATGCTGCGGCGTGCCAGGCCTCGGCGGCGCGCCCGACCTTCTTGAACGGTGCTGCCGGATCGGCCAGGATCGGCAGGCCGCGCGCGGCGTACAACTCGACGGTCTCCGGACTCACCGCCGCGACGTACACCGGGGGATGGGGCTTCTGCTCGGGCTTCGGTACCAGGTTGATCGTGCCAGTGCGGTAGTACGGGCCCTCGTGGCTGAACTCGTCCTGGGTCCAGAGTCCCTGGATGACCTCCAAGCCCTCGTTGAAGCGGTCACGGGCCTCGGCAAGGTCGAGGCCGAATGACTCGAACTCCACGCTCTGGTAACCGCGTCCGACGCCGAAATCGACACGCCCTCCCGAGAGCACGTCGAGCTGGGCGATTTGCTCCGCGATGTGGACCGGATTGTGCAGGGGCAGCACCACGATGCCCGTGCCCAGCCGCAGCCGTTCGGTCCGGGCCGCGATGTACGACAGCAATGCCGGTGTGCATGGCACGACGCCGTAGCCGCGGAAGTGGTGCTCGGCAATCCAGAAGCCGTCGAATCCGAGTTCCTCGACGTACTCAGCCAGTTCCAGGTTGTAGTCGTACACCTCGCGGACGCTCATGCCGTCGAAGCGGTGGAACAGGTTGAACGTGGAGAACTTCATGGGCCGTCGCGGTGCTGACACTCTGCGCTCCTCAGGGGACTGGACGGTCCGACGACCTGGGGGCACGGCTGTATTCCGGCTCTCACGGCAGGTGCGCCGGGACGCCCGCCGGTGCGGTCGTCGGTTGTCGGACAGCGTCTGCATATGACAGATGATCCAACTAGCAGACCAAGCGTTAGCTTGGTTTGTACAGTAGCAGTGCGATCGCCGTCCGAGAAGCGGGCCGCAGTGCTGCGAGGAGACAGACATGAACGACTTCACCGACCGCCCCGGCGCGGCCGTCGTCGCCGGAGCCACCGGCGGTATCGGTGCAGCCATCACCCGGATGCTGGCCGAGCGGGGCAGCGATGTCGCCCTGACCTACCGGAAGAACGCCGATGCTGCGGATGAACTAGCCGGCGAGGTCCGCCGGTCGGGACAGCGGGCGGCCACCTGGCAACTGGACCTGTCCGACGAGGAGGCGACCGGGCGTTTCCTCGACGAGGTCGTCGACCAGTTCGGCGGCATTCACGCGGTCGTGTATGCCGCGGGACCGCATGTGCCCATGGTGCACCTCAGCCGCGTGTCGCCTGCGCAGTTCCGTCGGCAGGTCGAGCAGGACGCCGTCGCGTTCTTCAACCTCGTCCAGCCTTCGCTGTCGCACCTTCGCGACTCGGGGGGATCCCTCGTTGCGGTGACCACCGCCGCCACCCGACGCTTCCCCGTGCGGGACGGCCTCTCGGCCGGCCCCAAGGGGGCCGTGGAGGCGCTGGTGCGGGGCATAGCGGCCGAGGAGGGGCGCTTCGGTGTCCGTGCCAACTGTGTCGGCCCCGGGATGCTGGTGGACGGCATGGCGGCCCGGTTGATGGACTCCGGCGACCTCGACGAGAAGGCGCTCGACGTCACCAAGGCCAACATCCCGCTGCGCCGGTTCGGAACCGCGTGTGACATCGCCGAGGCGGTCTGCTTCCTGGCGTCGGGCCGGGCCGGATTCATCAGCGGGCAGACGCTCGACGTGGACGGGGCATACGGAGTCTGACCATGCAACGACCTTGACAGGGCCCGGGTGCCGCAACAAGCTTGCAACCAAGCATGCGCTTGGTTGTTAAGGTGGCGGTGTGCCTGCCCGCGAGCCGCAAAGAGGTGCCCGAGCGGGCGTGAACAGGGACGGAGCTGAAGCTGTATGGCCCACGAGGTTCGGAACCGGATGCGATTCGGTGTCTTCCTGCCGCCGCTGTATCGTCCGAGCGGCAATCCCAGCTGGGACCTCGAGCGCAGCCTGCAACTGGCAGAGAAACTGGACGCTCTCGGCTTCGACGAGCTGTACTTCGGAGAGCACCACTCCGGCGGCTGGGAGATCTTCGGAAGCCCGGAAATCATGATCGCAGCCGCGGCTCAGCGCACGCAGCGCATCAATCTCGGCACGGGCGTGATCTCGCTGCCGTACCACCATCCGTTCAACGTGGCGGACCGTGCACTCCTTCTGGACCATCTCACCCGCGGCAGGGCCATCATCGGCGTCGGTCCCGGTGCACTGCCGTCCGACGCCGCCATGCTGGGCATCGACTACACGACGGCCCGCGAGCGCATGGAGGAGTCGCTGGAGGCGATCCTGGCCCTGCTCGAGCAGGATGGCCACGTCGACCGCAAGACCGAGTGGTTCGAACTGTGCCGGGCCCAGCTGCACATGAAGCCCTACACCCGGCCGCGACCGGAGTTCCTCGTCACGGCGGTCGCTTCCCCTTCGGGGCCGCGGCTGGCAGGACGACTGGGCCTTCCCATGCTCGCCCTCACCGTGTCCACGCCCGCCGGCAAGGAAGCGCTCGCCGAGCACTGGCGGATCGCTGAGGAGGAAGCGACCAAGGCCGGTCGGTCGGCACCGGATCGCGCCCGCTGGCGGCTGGTCACGCCCATGCATATCGCACCCACCACGGCAAAGGCCGAGGACCAGGTTGCATACGGCATCGAGGACTCGGGCGAATACTTCTTCCGGGACGCGGGCATCCTGCGAAACTTGATCGAATCCGCCGGACTGCCGCCGGACGCCTCGAAGACGGATGTCTTCCGGAGTACGGGCATGGGCGTCATCGGCACCCCGCAGGACGCCATCGAGCACATCGAGGGTCTCCAGGAGACCTCTGGCGGCTTCGGCACCTACCTGATCATGCTCCAGGACTGGGCCGACCACACGGACACCCTCCGCTCGCTGGAGCTGTTCGCCGAGTACGTGATGCCGCACTTCCAGGACGCCACCGTTCGCCGCGAGGAGAACTGGTCCACGTTCCAGGCTGATTCGGAACGAGCCATCGAGGTCGCCAACGAGGCGGCACGCAAGGCGCGTGAGACGTACGAGCGGAGCCAGAGCCGATGACAATGCAGAGCACGGAGGCCTCCAAGGAGCGGCTGAAGGGCCGAGTCGCCCTGGTTACCGGCGCCGCCCGCGGTCAGGGGGAGGCAATCGCCCGGCTCTTCGCCGCCGAAGGCGCCAAGGTCGTCCTCGCCGACGTGCTGACGGAGCCCGGCGAGAAGCTGGCAGCCGAACTCGGCGATGCCGCACGGTTCGTCCGCCTGGACGTCGCCGACGAAGACCAGTGGCAGGCTGCGGTCGACCTGGCCGTCGGCTCGTTCGGACACCTGGACGCCCTGGTCAACAACGCAGGCATCCTCCTTATGGCCTCCTTGTACGACACCACGGCAGAGCAGTTCCGCCGCGTCGTGGAGGTCAATCAGGTCGGAATCTTCCTCGGTATGAAGGCCGCCGCGCCGGCCATCGCCGCGGCGGGCGGCGGGACCATCGTCAACTCCGCGTCGATCAACGCATTCGTCGGAGTCGCCGGGACCACCGCCTACTCCGCTTCCAAGTGGGCGATACGGGGTCTGACACGTACCGCAGCCATGGAACTGGGTTCCAAGAACATCCGCGTCAACACCGTTGCCCCGGGCAGCGTGGCGACCGCAATGATCGCACCGGACGGCGTCGATGCAATGCCCGAGACAGCCAAGGAAGCGTTCGCGAAACTGCCGCTCGGCCGCCTCGGCCAGCCGCAGGAGATCGCCAGCGCGGTGCTGTTCCTCACCAGCCATGAGTCGTCGTACTGCACCGGCGCCGAATTCATCGTGGACGGCGGGTCGCTGGCCGGCCCGGTGTACGACTGAGGAGCGGGAATGAATTCTTCGGCAGGCTCCCCTTCTCAGGACCGCGCAACCGCGATCGTCACCGGCGCCGCCCAGGGCATCGGCCGTGTCACGGCACTCGCCCTCGCCGCACAAGGCGCACGGGTCACGATCCTCGACATCAACGGAGACGGCGCCCACGCGGTCGCCGACGAGGTACGGGCCGCTGGCGGCGAAGCGCACACCGTGGTTGGCGATGTCGCCAAGGAACCCGACGTGGCCCGCATGGTGGAAGAGACACTCTCCCGTTTCGGCCGTCTCGACGTCCTGGTCAACAACGCGGTTGTGTATGACCGTGAGATCGAGGGCCAGGACCTCAACGTCGTCTCCACGCCGAACGAGGTGTGGGACCGCACGATGGCTGTCAACCTGCAGGGTGCCGTGCTCGGCTGCCGTCACGCGATCCCGGCCATGGTTGCCGGCGGGGGCGGCTCGATCGTCAACGTCGGTTCCACTGCGGGATTTAGCGGCGACACCAACCACGTCGCCTATGCCGCCTCGATGGCGGCGAAGTACTCTCTGACCCGCTCGATCGCCACCTCGCACGGAAAGCTCGGGATCCGCTGCAACGCCATCGCCACCGGTCTGGTACTCAGCCCGACGGCACGCGGCAACCTCGACCCCGTCAAGCTGGGCGTCTACCGCGACAACCTCCTGGTTCCGGATTTCGCCGAACCTGAGGACATTGCCTCGATCATCGTCTTCCTGGGTTCCCAGGCGGGCCGCTACATCACCGGGCAGACGATCATCGCGGATGGCGGATTCCAGGCCCACCAGCCCTGGCACGCGCAGGCACACATCGTGCATCCCAACGCCGTGCTTTGAGGGAGCGCATACCCCAATACTCGGTCGGCCGGTCCAGTGTCCTCCGGCCGGCCGATCCCCTTCTTCGCTCTGAAGGCGGTGACGCATGCTCTTCGGGCTGCAAATGTTCCCGGCCGACTATTCGATGACACCGATCGAGTCGGGTGCCGCCGCCGAGGTGTGTGCATTCGAGTCCGTGTTCTTCCCGGAGCACAGCCACATTCCCGTCTCGCGTGATTCCGCCTCGCCCACCGGGGAGACTCTGCCGCGGGAGTACTCGCACGCACTCGACCCGTTCGTGGCCATGGCGGCCGTGGCCGCCACCTCCTCACAGGTGCGTATCGGGACGGCCATCTGCCTGGTCGCGCAGCGCGACCCCATCCTGCTGGCCGAGCAGATCGCCTCCCTCGACGTGGTGTCAGGCGGCCGCTTCCTGTTCGGGGTGGGGGCCGGATGGAACGTCGAGGAGATGCGCAACCACGGAACCGATCCGGCGACACGATGGCGGCTTCTGCAGGAACGGATCGAGGCCATGACCGCGATCTGGACACAGGACGAGGCCGCCTACCACGGCACGCTGGTCGACTTCGACCCCCTCTGGTCATGGCCCAAGCCAGTACAGCGCCCGCGCCCACCCGTCCTGATCGGCGGGGGAGGGCCTCGCGTGCTGAACCGTGTGCTCGCCTACGGCGACGAGTGGATGCCGTTCCGCGACGGCAGCGACAACTGGGCCTCGGCCGACTTCCGATCCGGCCGCCCCGAAGCGTTCGACACCGAACTCACCGCCCGAATCGCCGAGTTGCAGCACCTCGCTGCCGAACTCGGCCGCGCCCCGGTACCCGTCACCCTGTTCGACGCCCAGGCCCACCCCGACGCGATCGAGCGGTACGCGGCCATGGGCGTACACCGTTGCATCTTCTGGCTCCCATCCGAGCGTGCGGACGTGCTGCTGCCTCGCATCGACCACATGGCAAAGGAGTGCTTGCCCCGATGAACGAGCCGCTTTCCGGGCACGTGACCGTGCCCCTTCTGATCTACCGGTACGCCGGACTCCTCGACTCCGGTGACTTCATAGGCGTGGGGGGAGCTCTTCGCCGACGCAGTCATCCAGGTGCAAGAGACCGGGACGCAATACACAGGCCGCAACGAAGTCGCGTCCATGTACGAAGAGTGGGTGCGGATCTACCCCGACAACGGCACCCCGCACACACGGCACATCACCACGAACCTCATGCTCGACGTGCACGACGATGCGAATACCTCGGTGACTTGAGCCAGCACCTTATGCAGAAGTTCACGGTGTCCGCCACATATAGCCCTGTACCGCAGCCCGAGGAGCCAACGTGAGCCAAATTCTGCTGTGGTCGGGCACGTTGGGGCGGGTGAACTTCGATGACCGCCTCCAAGCTGTCGGCGCGGCCGGCTACGGATCCATGAGTGTGTTCCCGTGGGATTGCCGCCCTCCCGGCTCGGGCACATCGCGTGGACCGAGGATGCGGCGCCTGGCCGCCGCAATCGATGTCCGCCTCGCAGCGCTCGACCCGCTGACAACGTGGCTCCCGCGGTGGGAGCCACGCATGGACGTCACCGCTGATGCGCCGCAGATCGCGGAGCGAATCCGCTACGCGCAGTTCTTCGGGGCCTATTCGGTCCACGACTGCCTCGGCTTCGCCCAGGACGTCGGTGCCGACCTCATCTCACTGATCGAACCGTACGGAAGGCACGTTCCGACGGAGCTGGGGGCGGAGGCGTACGCGCGAGTATGCGATCAGGCCGCCGGGCAGGGGCTGCGTGTCCAACTGGAATTCATGCCATTCAGCGGCATTCCGGATCTGAGGAGCGCCTGGGAGATCGTGCGCCTGGCTGGCCGCTCCAACGGCGGCCTTGTGCTGGACACGTGGCATTTCTACCGCAGCGCTCCGGACTACCAGTTGCTCGCAGAGATTCCCCCGGAGAAGGTGTTCTCGGTGCAACTGTCGGACGGCCCAGCCCGCCCGGAGCCCGATCTGTGGCACGCGGCCACGCACGACCGACTCCTCCCGGGAGCCGGCGACTTCGACCTGGCGACCGTGCTCCGGACCCTATGGGCGAACGGCGGCAGCCCGACCGTGGGGCCGGAGTCGGTCTCGGACCACCTGGCAGCGATGGACGCCACGGATGCGGCGAGGCGAGCGGCCAGGGCCACGCACTCGGCACTTGCCGCCGCCAACACGCGGTAGGGGCTTTGCCGTAGGACACCATGCCGGTCCCGAGCGCCGCCGAGGAAGCCCCGGACCATCATCTTCCCGACTCGCCGCGGTGCTGCCGCGCGCCGATGCTCTCCAACGCCCGCCAGGGATGGCATGGACACTCCTGGCGGGCTTGCGCGCGGCCTGCTCGGCTTCCTCCTCTGTCGGCGTTCGGCGATCACGGCCCTGTTGCCTCGGAGTTCCCGACGGTGAGATGCCCCCACCGAGTGCGGATCTCCCGGCGCAGCAGCTTGCCGCTTCCGCCCGAGGAGTCCTGCGCATGGGGGAGTGCGTCGACGATCACCACTGCGTCCGGATGCGCCTCGTCGGGCAGGCGGCGGGCCAACTCCTTCCGTACGGTGTCGAGATCGAGGGTGCGCCTCGGTGTCGGCTGCACGGCGAGCAGGATCTGCTGACGCTCCGCGTCCTCGGGCACACCGACTGCGCCAGCCTCGGCAACACCGTCGATGCCCAGTGCGGCGTCCTCGACTTCACCGGGGAGCACGTAGCGGGTCGGCGTGCGGATCGCGTCCTGTCGCCGGCCGAGCACGGTGAGCGTGCCGGTGGGGTCGAGGATGCCGATGTCGCCACCGACGTACCAGCCGTCGCGCAGCACGTCGGCGGTGCGTTCGGGGTCGCCGTCATACCCGTGCATCACGTGTGGTCCGGTCAGCCACACCTCGCCCACCTCGCCCACGAGGCGCCGTCCCTCGGCGTCGACCACCCTGACGGCGCACCCGGTCCGGGCTCGGCCGGAGGCCCGCACATCCTGGCTGTTGTCGTGCTGAAATCCCACGACGGTGTAGGGCGCCTCCGTCTGTCCGTAGTACGAGCACAGCGCCACACCCGGCAGCCGGTCCAGGATGCGCTGGCGCAGCGAGGGGAGCAGGGGTTCGCCGCCGAGCAGAATGACGCGCAGCGACGACAGGTCCGCATCGGCCTGCCCGTCGGTGCCGAACAGCTGGCTGAAGAAGCTGGGAATGACGCTGATATGGGTGATCTTCTGGGCCGGTACGGCCTCGAGGAAGCGGACGGGACCGAAATCGTTCTCGAGTACCAGGTGCATGCCGGCGTAGAGGGCGGGGCCGGCGATGGCGAAGTATCCGACGCCCCAGATGATGGGGCCTGTGCCGAAGACGGAGTCGTTGTCGTGTGGAACGTCCAGCCACTGCTGGGCGGTTGCAAGGGCGCTCGCATGGGTGTGGACCACGGCCTTGGGTAGTCCGGTTGTGCCAGAGGTGAAGAACAGTGCGAGTTCGTCGCCGTGATGGGCGCCGAGCTCCGGCTCCTGGTCCGAGGCTTCCTCGGTCAGTTGGTCCAGGTCGACGGAGTCTGCAATCGCGCCGCCCAGGCGCAGCCACCGTGACACCTGTGGCAGTTTCGGAGCGATTCCGGCGGCGAGTGCGTCGAAGGCACCTTCGTAGACGAAGGCGCTGCACTTGCTGCGTTCGACCATCGTGGTCGTGATGTCGTCGCTCCAGTAGGGGTTGAGCGTGACGAGTATCGACCCGAGCTTGGCCAGCGCGAGGTAGGTCTCGGCGATGCCCAGCGTGCCACGGAGCAGGACTGCAACGCGGTCGCCGGCGCTCACGCCAGCCTGCTTGAGCGCGTTCGCGCGGCGGTTCACCCGCGCATCGAGGTCTGCGTAGGTGAGCTGGAGGCCGCCCTCATAGCTGACGGCAACCCGGTCGGGATGGCGCCGTGCACCGGCGGTGATCACCGCGTGGGCGTAGTTGCCGTAGGGCGACGGTACTTGTCGTTCTCGCACGTTTTCCTCCTAGTACCCGCACAGTGATCAGCCGGGGCGTCCGCCCGGGGCGTGCTTCAGGTGAGTCTGGGTCCTCGCTGGTCAGTTGTCGGGTACTGCACCCGTGACGTCCAGGGGCACCGCATGCCGTGCTCCGCCTTTGACGAGCTCGGGCACGTAGGGATGGCGAACGTTCATCTTCGTGCGCCGATCGTCGGGTGTGCGCGGTGCTATGGCGCCGGCGTACTCCTTGACGACCTTGAAGTCGAGGAGATCCTTGTCGGCGTCCGTGAGGGTCTCGTATACGTCGTCGTGCTCTATCGCGGGGTAGAAATCCTGGGGTTTGACGAAGTGCTGAGACCAGTGGACGCCCAGGGAGACGCGGGTCTTGTCCGATGTCGAACCCCCTTGGCGGTGCCAGGTACGGCTCGCCCAGAACAGGGCGGACCCGGCCTTGGCGGTCAGCGGCACCAGCCCCGAACCGATGTCCCGTAGCTGTTCGTCCGGATCGGTCCGCAGGTCCGGTGCGGGGAAACGGTGCGAACCGGGCGCCACCAGTGTGGCGCCCATGTCTGCCTCGAAGTCGGAGAGACAGATCATCGCGACGAACATGACCGGTCGGTCCAAGACCAGCGGAATGGCCTGTTGGCCGGCGTGCAGTACTTGACGCGAGTTGCCCCTCCCCAGCAGGACCCCGTTGTATGAACGACGTTGTATGCCTCGTCTCGGAACAGGTGTGCCGCATAGTCGTGCGTGATCGGCTTGTGCAGCACGTCGATGAGTGGGCGTCCCTCGTTCGGCAGGAACCTCACTGCCTGGAACCCGATGCGTTCAGCGGGCCTGGGAGCGCCGACGTAGACGTCGGAAGCGGAGTGCGCGCTCGACGAGAGCATCGTCACCCCCTCGGCCCGCTCCAGTTCGGCCTGTTCCTCCAGCCGCTGCCTGAGTGCAGCTAGTTCTTCAGCTTCTTCAGCGGTCAGGAAGTCCACGTGGACCGTGTACCCGTGTGCGTCGAGGTTGTCCTTGCCCTGCTCCGCGGTGCGGGCTACTGCAAGGGAATGTTCCATTGGCGGACCTCCAGCAGACTGCCGACCTGCGCTGCTGAGACACGGTAGGACGAGGAGCAGATACAATCAAGCGGTTGCTTGGTTCACTTCCGTTGACCGTCCTGCCTCACCCTTGTAACTTAAACCAAGCAAGCGCTCGGTTGATATGGGTGCGGGGATGAGAGGGAACGAACGTGCGCCGTGGCATATATTTGCTCGAAGAGGTCTACTTCCATCCGATGAACTCGCAGCGGCCGCTGGAGTACCTCAAGTGGCTCACCAACTACAAGCGCGAGGATGAGCAGATGACGACCGGCGGGTCGCAGCTGACCAGTGGTCTGTCGGTCCGCTCCAGCGACATCGACCTCGTCGGTGCCTTTTACGCCGTCGGCATCACCGGCCACGAGCAGTTCAAGGCCGTCACCCTGTGGGACTGCGTCGGCGGCTGGGACGGCGGCTGGCGGCAGATGATGGACATCTACGACAACGTCAAGCCGGAGCTGTTCCTCTCCAACATCGACGACCTGCGGCACAAGGCGTTCTCCCGGCCCATGGGTGCAGTCCAGGGTACGCCGGACCTGCAGGCGCTGAAGGCCGATGAGTACACCGCGCCGTTCTTCCTGCACGAGGTCGCCCAGGTCCGCCCCGGCGCGGCGCTGGACTACCTCGCTGCGGTACGGGAAGAGCGCGCACCGATCCTCGCCGACCACGGACACCGCCTCGTCGGCCTGTACGAGGTGCTGCTCAGCGACACGGAGGTTGTCACCTTCTGGGGCACGGACCTCGACGCGCACCTCGCCCTGCAGCGCTCGCGTGATGCCGCGCTCGGCCTGGATGACGAGGTCGCCCCCGACAACCGCCTGCTGACCTGGCAGAAGCGGTCTCGTGAGTTCCTCGACGGCGCCTGGCGCGAGACACTCCTGGCCCCCTACCCCGGCTCGCGGCTGGCACCGCGCAACAGCTGACCTGATTCCGCCGAGGAGGTCGAGATGGCCAAGGGAACACTGCGCGACCGGGCCGCCGTCGCCGGCGTGGGATGGACGCCGTACTCCAAGAACTCCGGCGTCAGCACCCTCACTTTGGCCCAGCGGGCGATCAAGGCGGCGCTGGACGACTGCGGTCTCACCCTGGCGGACGTGGACGGGCTGGCAACGCACTCCGTCGGTGACGCTGTTCCCGCGGCGGTCGTGGCGCATTCCCTCGGCGTCAGTGACCCCCGTTTTCTGGTTGATCTCGTGGGTGGCGGGAGCATGTCGGCGGCGACGGTCGGGGCGGCGGCCATGGCCGTGGCCACCGGACAGGCCGACGTCGTCGTATGCTGGAGGGCCCTCAACGCACGCTCGGAGTTCCGCATGGGCGGCACCGGCCGTGCGGCTCCCACTCTGGTGGAGTTCCAGTACCAGGTCCCCTACGGCCTCCTCACGCCGCCCCAGCAGTACGCGATTGTCGCCCGCTCCTATCTGGAGCGGGCGGGTGCAACCGCAGAAGACCTGGGCAGAGTTGCGATCACACAGCGGGAGCATGCTGCCAAGAACCCCCGGGCCATGATGCGCGAGCCATTGACCATGGAGGCCTACCTCACTTCCCGGTGGATTGCGGAGCCTCTCCGGCTCTTCGACTGCTGCCTGGAGACAGACGCCGCGGTCGCCCTCGTGGTGACGAGCGCTGAACGGGCGCGTGACTTGCGCAGACAGACCGTGCTCATCAGCGGTGCGGCCACCGGCGGCGGGCACAGCCTGTACTCCGGCGGTCGCACCGATTTGTCGGTCAGCGCGGTCCGCGAGATGGCTCCCCGCCTTTACGCCGCAGCCGGCGTCGGCCCCGAGGAGGTCGACGTGGCCGAACTCTACGACGCCTTCACCCCCCTGGTGCTCATGCAACTGGAGGACTACGGGCTGTGCCCGACGAGCGAGGCGGCGGCCTTTGTCGCCTCCGGGGCAACCCGGCTTGATGGAAGGCTGCCGGTGAACACACACGGCGGACATCTGTCGGAAGGCTACGTACACGGCCTCAATCATGTGGTTGAGGCCGTTTTGCAGCTCAGAGGCAGCGCCGCGGGGGAGCGGCAGGTGCCCGGCGCGGAGGTGGCGCTGTGCTCCGGCCAGCCCGGATATGTCTCCGGTGTCACGTCGGCCGTGCTGCTGAGGCGGGACCACTAGCTCTCTCACTTCCGAGACGCACCCCAGCTGCCGACACCAGGCGGGGCGGGAGAAGCCATGTCCGAAGACGCACGGCTGACCCTCGCCGATGTACCGGCCATCGATCTCACCGACGCCCTCTTCCGCGTGAATCCCGCGGCCGCCTTCGCCCGAGTTCGACAGTTGGTGGGCATACGGAGCGGGTCGACAGCGGATCTGTGCAGGTCAGAGGGGCCGGGGTCGCCGGAACACCTCGAAATGTGTGGGCAAACGGTTCTGGGATTACTATTGATCTGACCTCGTGCTCTGCCCGATGATGCGGGCATGTACCTGCGGAAGATCCAGCGGCGGAACAAGGACGGGTCGGTGGTGCGCTACCTCCAACTCGCCCACAACCGGCGCAAGGACGGCACCACGCAGGCGGAAGTGCTCGTCAACTTCGGCCGCGAGGACCGACTCGACGTCGAGGGCCTGCGCCGCCTGGTCGCCTCGATCAACCGCTACCTCGGCGACGAGGACGACAGCGCGACGCCGCTGGGCGCCGAGGCGGCCGGGCCGCTGACGGTGGAGTCCTCCCGGCCGATCGGCGCGAGCTGGCTGCTGGACGGGCTATGGAAACTCCTGGGCATCGACACCGCCCTGGCCTCGCATATCGACGGGCGGAAGTTTCGTACCGACGTCGAGCGCACCCTGTTCGCGCTGGTCGCCAACCGGGCGATCGCCCCGGCCTCCAAGCTCGCCGCCGCCGAGTGGGCCACCTGCGACCAGGTGGTCCCCGGCCTGGACGCGCTCAGCGAACAGCACGCCTACCGGGCCATGGACTTGCTGGTTCAGGCCGATGTCCAGGGCGCCGTGCAGGAGACGGTGTTCTTCTCCGCCGCCCACCTGCTCAACCTCGAGGTCGACCTGGTCTTCTTCGACACCACCTCGACGTACTTCGAGCGCGACGAGGCTGACGCCCCGGACGGCGAGGGCTCCAGCCTGCGGCAGTACGGGCACTCCAAGGACCACCGCAAGGATCTGCCGCAGATCGTCATCGGACTGGCCGTCACCCGCGAGGGCATCCCGGTGCGCTGCTGGACCTGGCCCGGGGGCACCAACGACCAGACCGTCATCACCGAGGTCAAGGACGGCCTGCGGGACTGGCGGCTCGGCCGGGTGGTCACCGTCTGCGATACCGGCTTCTCCTCCGAGGCCAACCAGTCCTACCTCAAGCGGGCCGGCGGCCACTACATCACCGGCATCAAGATGCGCGAGGGCTCCCGCCTCGCCGACCAGGCCCTCGCCCGCCAGGGCCGCTACCAGGAAGTACGCGACAACCTGCGGGTCAAGGAGGTCCGCCTCGACGGCGACGAGGCCAGGCGCTTCATCATCTGCCACAACCCCGCCGAGGCCGAACGCGACCAGGCCCGCCGCGAGGACCAACTCGCCGCGGCCCGTGAGGAACTCGCCCGCATCAAGACCGCCCGTCAAACCGACGCGGCCAGAGCGAAGGCCAAGACTGCGAAGACCGGCAAGCGCGCGGCCCCCTCGGACGCGCCACACCGCAAGGCCGAGTGCGCGCTGCGTGACCACCCGGCGCTGGGCCGCTGGCTCAAGCAGCACCCCACCACCGGACGGCTGTCCATCGAC